>NZ_LWMU01000052.1 GCF_001639275.1 Methanobrevibacter oralis | reverse complement strand
CAATAGAATTTATGGAAAAACTATTTGAAAAAGAATTCTATAGAATCGTAAATAGAGATTCCTACTATAAAAATTGGATCAGTAAATTCATCATGATTAACTAAAAAATTTTTTGTCCGAAACTATAATATATAATGATATAGTCATCATAATTTATGAAATAATGGGTGAGTTATGGTTTCAAAATTAGTTAAAGGCAGTGCAATAATTCTCGTGGGCAATGTTTTATTTAGAGTTGGAGGATATATTTATCGTTTTATAATGGCCATGTTATTAGGTCCTTCAGCTTATGGAATTTTAGGATTAGTTTCTCCTTTTCAAGGAATTTTTCAAATATTATCTGCAGGAGGTTTACCTCCAGCCATTGCTAAGTATGTTTCTGAGTATAATGCTTTAGATAAACAAGATTTGTCTAGGCAAACTGTTTTCACATCTTTAAAAATAATGCTTCTTTTAGGTATTTTTTTTGCTTTGATCATGGTTTTTATTGTTGCACCGTATATTACATATAATCATTATCATAAACCTGAAGCACTTCTTCCTTTACAAGCTGTTGGATTAATTGTTCCATTTAGTGCAATTGTTGGGGGATTTAGAGGTGCATTTCAAGGAGTATATAAAATGGAGTATATTTTATATACACGAGCCATCGAGCAAATATCCATGATCTTATTTGCAACATGTTTAGTCATTATTGGATTATCAGCATTGGGAGCTGTTTTAGGTTCTGTTTTTGCATTTTTAGCTTCATTAATTGCAGCTGTTTATATTTTTAAAAAATATATGAATAATTATCTACCTAAACCTTCTGAAAATTTCAAATTATCATTAAAAGAAGAATTAATTTTATCAAAAAAACTAATTTTATATGCAATTCCGGTTTCAATAACTGCACTAGCTGAAATGGGCGTTTATACGATTTGTACTTTTATTATGGGAGTTTTCTTAGTTTCTTCATTAATTGGATATTTTTTAGCTGCAGATCCTATTTCCAGATTGCCTTTGATTATTTCATCATCACTTGCAACATCAATATTGCCTGCAATAGCTGAAGCTTATGTTACATATAATAAATATTTGCTTAATCGTTGGATTGTTAATTCTTATAAGTATGGCTTATTTTTTGTAATTCCAACATGTTTGGGAATTTCTGTGTTTGCAAAAGAAATTTTAGGATTAATATTTTTTATTAACTTAGAGTATATGCGTGGAGCAGGAGCTTTATCAATTTTAGTAATTGGAATGGGATTTTATTCAATTTATGCTATTTCAGCAACAATTATTCAAGGAATTGGCAAACCTAAAATACCTATGTATATTTTAATTATTGGAGCTGTGATTACATTTATTTTAGGATGGTTTTTGATTCCAATTTGGGGTATTGAAGGAGCAGCATTAACTACTTCAATTTCATCGTTTATAATGGCAATTCCAATGTTTTTAATACAATTTAAAATAACAAAAACGAATCCTCCTTATAAATTTCTACTTAAAATTTTGATTTCTTCAATTATAATGGTAATACCTGCATTACTGTTACCAGATAATTCAATAGGGTTATTAATTGGGATAGTTATTTGTCCGATCATATATTTGCTAAGTATTACACTATTAAAAACATTGACTCATGATGATGTATGTTGGTTTAAAAATTTATGTGAAAAAACATGGATTTTTAAAAAATATATTTTATTCATTTTAAATTTAATAGAAAAATATTCGAAATAAGATTTTAAGTAATGGGTTGAAAATTGGATTGTTTTAATAATTCCAATGTTTAAAAATTATCCTTCAAGTTTTTTAGATAATTTGTTAAATGCGCCTCTTTTAACAAGAACAGAAACTTTCTCACCACGGGCTATTACATGGTCTTTTTGAGGTATTTCTATTTTTCCATTTTCATTAATTGAGATTATAATGTAATCTTTTGTTGGTGAGATTTCTTCAATGCGTTTTCCAACAATTTTTTTATTAGTTATTGTCATTTCAATGATTTCACCATCACCTTCACCTAGTGTTATTAAATCAGCGACATTAGGTCTTGTAACTAGCTTTTCTAAATATCCTGCAGCAGTTATTTCTGGACTAATTACATTATTAATCCCAACAGCTTTAAATGCTTCTTCATGGTCTGGATTGCTTACTCTGGCTATAATATTCGGAACATTGTACTTTTTAACTAAAATACAGGATAATAAGTTTGCTTCATCATTACCTGTTGTTGCTACAAAATAATCAGCATCTTCAATATTAGTTTCTTCAAGTAACTTTGAACTAGTACCATTTCCACATATTACAAGCGCATCAAGTTCTGCTGCAACTTCTGCACATAGTGACTCATCATTTTCAATTAAAGTAATATCAAACCCATCTTCAATCAATAAATTAGCAAGAGAAAGTCCAACACGACCTCCCCCCATAATAATAATGTACATTATAACCTCTCATAAAAATATTAATAATCAATATTTATTTTAATATTTAATAAACTTATCTTTTAAATATTTCAAGAAAAGCTCTTATAGTAATTAAAACAGGGTATATTTCAAGTCTTCCAATCCACATATTAAATATACAAAGGGCTTTTAATGGTGTTTCTAAATTGGTTCCGATTATTCCAAGACTTAGTCCTACGTTTCCTTGTAATGAAACAGTATCGAATAAACTTTTAAATGGGTCATGTCCATAGAAACATAGCATTGCCCATGTAATGACAATTCCAATCATATAAAGAGTTATGTAATTTCCGCTTTGGGCAACAGTTTTCTCTGAAATTTTTTGATTTGAGATTTTTATTGGGATTATTCTTCCTTCAGGGGATAAAATTTCTTTTATGTGCCTATAAATTCCTTTAAAAAATGTAATTACTCTAAATAACTTTAATGCACCTACTGTAGAACCACTAGAACCTCCCATCATCATTAACACCATTAAACATATTAATACAAATGATGGCCAGGAACACATAATAGCAACGCTATTTACATTTGCTCCAGTTGTTGTAATTGCTGATACAACAGTAAAAAGAATTTCCATAGGGATGATTGTAGAGGTTAGATAAATTAATATTGTAACAATAGCTATTATTGATATTAATACTTTAAATTGTAAATCTTGAATTAAAGATTTTCCTCTAGTTTTAATGACTTTATAATGAACTAAAAAGCTTGTAGCGCCCAATATCATTAAAACTATTGTGATAAAGTATATTAAATCACTGTGGTAATAGCCAATGTTCATATTTTTAATACTCATTCCTCCAGTTGAGATGGTAGTAAAAGTAGAACATATTGAGTCAAAAAGAGGCATTCCTGCAAGTAAATATAATATTATCCCTATTATGGTATATATTAGGTAAATAATGATTGTATTTTTTAGGGTTGCTTTTATACTAGGCTTTAATCTTTCTTCGCGAGCTTCTGATTGATATAATTTAGATGTTGCTGTTCCTGGACGAGTCATAAGTCCGATTATTAAAACTATAATTCCTAAACTACCAATCCATTGTTGTAACGATCTAAAAAATAAAATACTTTGTGGTAATATTTCAACATTTCCAATTAAACTCATTCCAGTACCTGACAATGCAGACATGCTTTCAAAAACACCATCAACGAATCCAACATGGCTTATTAATATAAATGCAAGTCCACCCATTAAACTTGCCCATAACCAAGCTAATGCAGAAATAATCATGCCGTGTTTAGTACGCATAGAACCTATACTGTAGTTTTTAAGTAACTTTATAAAAATAGTTCCAATTGTTATTGAAATGGTGGCAGGAATTAAATACCCTATAAAATTAAATTCGAGATATATTAAATCAACTAATATTGGTATTAAACACATAATTCCGATTCCAATCATAATCATACCAGAATTCTGCATAATTACTAATAAGTCATTTTTGTTGATGTATCTCATTACATTATAATTGAACAAATTTATATATAAATTTTTAACTATAATAATTATAAGTGTTAGGTAGGTTTCATAATGGATAAAAAATCGATTCTTTTCTTATTGTTAAGTATAATAATTTTATTAGTAATGTTATACTTTGTAGGTATTGAAAATGTTATTGACGCTTTGAAAGTAGCTAATTTAACATATATTATTATTGCTTTTGGAATTCAAATATTTACATTTTATTTGTATACTTTACGTTGGCAAATACTTAATAAATTAGCTAACATTAATACCGGAATTCTTAAATTGTTGCCTATGCTAATGGTAGGTCTTGCAGTTAATAATATTACTCCGTCTGGCCGTGGAGGTGGAGAACCCGTAAGAGCATATATCCTGTCTAAACATGGAGGATATTTAATGGAAGAAACATTTGCAACTGTTGTTGCAGATAGGGCATTAGATACATTTCCATTTGTTATTTTAGCAATAATAGCTATTTTAGGAATGGCTTTTTATTTTGATTTTGATTTATGGTTATTAGTAGTCATGGTTATATCAGTTATAGTTATTGTAGCAGCTTTAATTGTTATTATTTACATGTCTATCAATCCTAAATTTGGAAAAAGAGTTGATGGTTGGATTATTGGACTTGTTAGAAGATTTTATAAGAAAAATTCTGATGAGTTGGAAAATAAGATTCACAAAGTAATAGCTGGTTTTCAAGACACTATGAAACTTGTAATCTATAACAAAAGCGTTTTATATCATGCACTTCCATTATCCTTTTTAATTTGGATATTTGAAATTGTAAGAGTATATTTTGTATTTTTAGCATTTGGAGCTAATTTAAACCCAATTATTATTGCGGAAGTATTTATTTTAGCATCATTAGTAGGGATGATTCCTCTTCTTCCAGGAGGTTTGGGGGCTGTTGATGGGGTTATGATTTTATTTTATTCAGCAGCAGGTATAACAGCTTCTGTAAGTGCTGCAGCTACTGTAATTGAAAGATTAATATCTTTTTGGTTGGCTACAATTATTGGGATGATTATTTTACCTCATTATGGATCATCAGTTTTAGATAAGAAATCTTTAAGCTCATCTTCTGATGAAATTTCAGAAGTTGTTGAAGATGATGTTAAATAGTTAAATAGAAAACTTTATTTTAATTTATTTTCATAAAAATTAGTATAACAAAAAAATTATTTTTTTGTAAACTGATTGGTGAAATCATGGAAATTAACGGTGTAGAAATTAAAGATAATTATGCAGAAGGTTTTGGAATTAAAGTAACTAGAATTTTAGTCACAGCAGCTACTGAAGAATTAGCAAAAATAGCAGCTACTGAAGCAACAGGTTACGGAACTTCTGTTATTGGATGTCCTGCTGAAGCAGGTATTGATTGTTTTGTACCAGCTGATGAAACTCCTGATGGAAGACCTGGTTATGTAATAATGATTTGTCAAGGTGGTAAAAAAGCATTAGACCATGAATTAATGGAAAGGATTGGTATGTGTATTCTAACTGCTCCAACTGCAGCAGCATTTAATGCACTTGAATCAGAAGATACATTAAACACTGGTGCCAAATTAAAATTCTTCGGTGATGGATTTGAAGAAGAAACTGAAATTGCTGGTAAGAAAATATTTTCAATTCCAATCATGTCTGGTGATTTTTTAGTCGAATCTGACTTTGGATACAAAAATGGTGTAGCTGGAGGAAACTTTTTCATTTTAGCTAAAGATCAGATGACTGGTGTTAAAGCTGCTCAAGCTGCTGTTAAGGCTATTTCTAAAGTTGAAGGAGTAATAACTCCATTCCCTGGTGGTATGGTTGCATCTGGTTCTAAGGTAGGATCAAATAAATACTCAAAATTTTTAAATGCATCTACTAATGAAAAAATGTGTGTAACGTTAAAAGATAAGGTTGATTCAAATATTAGAGATGATGCTGATGGTGTATTTGAAATTGTTATTGATGGTGTAGATGAAGAGTCTGTTAGAGCTGCTATGAAAACAGGTATTGAAGCTGCCTGTGGTGTTGAAGGTGTTCTTGAGATAGATGCTGGTAACTTTGGTGGAAATTTAGGAGCCTATAAAATACACTTGCAAGAATTATTCTAGAGAGCTTACTCTCTTACTTTTTATTTTTTTTAGTTAAATTAGCTATTTCTTTATCAGTTAAATCTTGTCCGATTATTTCTATTTTTTGGCTTAGTTCTTCAATCATCTTTTTAAATATAGCTTTATCTGGACCTGAAATCCAATGGGAATGGATATTATTAACACATTTATATAAATCATCTACGGCTTCTTTTTGTTCTTGATTGTCTTTTAAATATTGAATAAAGCATTCATTGCTTATTATTTTAAATTCATCTAATTACAACAACATTTTCACTATCTTCAATTTCTTTTCAATGAGAACTATATTTTGATTTCTTTTTATCAGTTCATCGAAAACTACTTTTCCAACTCTTCCACATCCAACCAAATAGCCCTGATGGAAATTTTTTTAATAATTTTAAAAGTAATTTTTTTCATGTATTTGCCTATTTATTTAAGATAATTATATTTATATCAAATAGTTATATTTTAATTTAAAGGTGATTTTTTGGATCCTATAGATATGATGGTTACAGATTTAAATTGCGAATATTTGGGTTTGTCAAGGCTTTGTTTGATGGAATCAGCTGGGAAATCTTTAGCTGAAGAAATAGGTAAAATTGCAGTATATACATTCTCAAAACCTGTTAAAATTATTATATTTGCAGGTTCTGGGGGAAATGCAGGTGATGCTTTTGTAGCTACACGATATTTATTAAATAAGGGGTATGATGTGGATATTTACATGTTAACTCAAGAAAATAAAATTAAATCAAATGATGCAAAAAGTAACTTTAAAATTTTAGAAAACTTAAAACCAAGACTTTCACATTTAAAAATTTATAATCTTGCAACTGTTGAAGACATTAACTCTTGTGAGTTAGTTAATAGTGATGAATTTTCAGACTTTATTATAATTGATGCTATTTTAGGAACTGGAATTAAAGGTAAATTAAGAGATAAAGTTAGACGAGCTATAGAAGTTATAAATGAATCTAAGGGTTTGAAAATCTCAGTTGATATTCCATCAGGAATGAATGCTTTAACTGGTAAAATTGAGGATTTGGCTGTAAAACCTGATTATACTATTAGTTTTCATAAAATTAAAACTGGGGTTCGAATTTCTGATGAAGAAAAAGTGGGAGGTCTTGTTACTGCAGATATTGGAATTCCTTTTGAAGCAGAATACTTTATTAATTATGGAGATATGATTAAACTTAATAAAAGGTCTAATAAATCACATAAAGGAAACAATGGTAAGGTATTGGTAATAGGGGGGTCTAAAGATTATTTTGGAGCTCCAGCTATTTCTGGAATGGCTGCTATTTCATCAGGAGTTGATTTAGTTTATATTGTAGCTCCTGAATCTGCAAGTATGGCTATTAAATCATTTTCTCCAGATTTAATTGTTAAATCATTAGAAGGAGATTACTTGTCTTTAAAACATCTAGATGAAATATTGAAATTATCTAATAGTGTTGATGCAGTTTTAATAGGTCCTGGTGCATCTATTAATGATGAAACTGCTAAATTGTTTAATGTATTAATAACAAAAATAAAAAAACCAATAGTATTAGATGCTGATGCTTTAAAGCAAGTTGAAATATCTTTAATTAAAGACCGTAAAGATATTATATTAACTCCTCATTTATCAGAATTTAAATCTCTTTTTAAGGTTAAAAATGATTTAAAGTTAGATATTGATACTTATGACTTTAATAAAGTTGATGAAAATATTACAGAATTTCAAAAAATCACAAATTCAATTGATGCTAGTGTAATTGTTAAAGGCCAATATGATTTAATCCTATTTAAAAATAAATTTAAAATAAATAAGACTGGAAATCCTGGAATGACTGTTGGAGGGACTGGAGATGCTCTTGCTGGGATTTCTGTTAGTTTATTTGCACAGGGTTTAAATTCATTTGATGCCTCTTCATTAGCTAGTTTTATTAATGGTTTGGCAGGTGATAAGGCATATGAAGATAAAGGATATGCTTTTTCAGCTAGTGACTTAATTTCAAATATTGGTTTTGTGATTAAAGATGGATTATATTAAGGGAATTTTTAAAAAAAGACCTAATAGGTTCATTGCCGAGGTTGAAATTAATGGTGATTTAGAAAATGCACATGTACCAAATACTGGAAGGTGTAGGGAACTTTTAATTGAGGGGGCGATTGTTTATTTAAAGCCTTCTGATAATCCAAAAAGAAAAACAAAATTTTCACTCCACTTTGTGAAAAACAAAGGTGTTCTTGTATCACTTTACTCGCAGGAAGCTAATAAAATTGTATATGATGCAATTATCACTGGCAAAATAAAAGAGCTTGAAGGTTATTCTGTCCATCAAAGAGAAAAAACAATTGATGATTCAAGAATTGATATATACTTGGCTAATGAAAATGAGGAATGTTATGTTGAGGTAAAAGGAGTTACTTTAATTATTGATGATGAAGCTAGATTTCCTGATGCTCCAACAGAACGTGGTTCAAAACATTTAAATGAATTAATTAAAATTAAAAAAGATGGTAAACGTGCAGTTGTATTTTTCTTAATTCAACATCCTGCAGGTAATTTCTTTAGACCTAACTGGGAAAATGATCCTGTGTTTTCAAAAACATTAAATGAAGCATATGAAAATGGTGTTGAAATTTTAGTTTATAAATGTGATAATCGTTTAGATGGCATTGATTTAATTGATAAATCCTTAAAATTTGATTTATCTAATAAAAATAAGATATGATGGATATTAATAATCTATCTTTTTAATTTTTGATAATTAGCTGCTTGAAGACCATGGTATTTAATCATACCTTCTACTTCTCTTTGATCAGTATCTTTATCTTCAAAAGTAATTTGTTCAATACTATGTAAACTAAATGGAGATTTTCTTGTAAGAGGTTGGATAGAACCTTTATAAAGTTTCATTACAACTTCTCCACTTACTCTTTGTTGCATATTGTCGATAGCTTGGTCTAAGTCTCCTCTTAAAGGTTCTTGCCATAAAGCTCTATATACTAAGTCTGCATAAAGTGTAGAGATGTACTCAGCAAATCTTAATTCATCAGTTGTTAAGACTAATTCTTCTAAAGCTTGATGTGCTGCAATTAACAATTTAGCACCTGGAACTTCGTAGTTTTCCCTACTTTTAAGACCAATCATCCTATTTTCAATTGTATCTACTCTTCCAATTCCATTAGATCCAGCTATTTCATTAGCTTTTTCAATTAATTCAACTAATGGCATCATTTCACCATCAATAGCAATAGGAATGCCTTCTTCAAATTCTATACTTACTTTTTGAGGAGTATCAAGAGCATCTTCAGCAGATAATGTCCATTCGTAAATATCTTCGGGAGGTTCATTTGCAGGATCTTCTAAGTTTCCACCTTCAATAGATCTTCCCCAAATATTTTCATCAATGCTGTAAATTTTATCGTAATTCAGTTTAATACCTTTTTTCTCAGCATAATCTTGTTCTTCAGTTCTAGTGAGGTTTAGTTCTCTAATTGGAGCTATAATATCCAAATCTGACATTGCTAAAATTATAGCTTCGAATCTGAATTGATCATTTCCTTTTCCAGTACAACCATGAGCGATAGCGGTTGCTCCTTCTTTTTGAGCTATTTCAATAATTTTTTGAGCTATTAATGGTCTTGCAAGTGCAGTGCTTAATGGATATCCTTCATATTCTGCATTTGCTTTAATTCCTCTGGAGATGTATTCGTTTGCAAATTCTTCTTTTGCATCAATTGTGTAATGTTTGCCTTTTCCAATTTTAGCTGCCATTTCTTCAGCTTTTTTAATCTCTTCTTCTCCTTGACCTACATCTACACAAGCTGTAACAACATCTACATCATACTTTTCTTCTAATAATTTAACACAAACAGAGGTATCTAGTCCCCCACTGAATGCTAAGACAACTTTATCCATTTAATCACCATTAAAACTAATTTAGTAATATAAGAATTATTATATAGTAGTAATTTTATTTTTAATAGTATTTATTTATTGTTGTAAAAAAATATTCCTAGAAATTAAAATTTTGGTGAACACTCTTTAGATCATTAAAATGCTTTAATTGGCTGTTAGTTATTTTAATTTCAATGATTTCATCATTGGTTTTTTTTTAATTTGGCATTTAAATACATTTTTAAGTAGTCTTATTAAAAATTTAAAGTCTAAAAATCCTATTGAAGGTTTAAATTCATATATTAAAAGGTTGTATGATAAAACAAATAGAAATGTTATTATTTATTATTCTGGATGGTTAACCTCACCTAACAATTTACCTAATGGGATAAATGATTTAGATAAAAATGGGTTTATGGCGATGGTAAATGGTTTAGATTTTGAAAAAGGTTTGGATCTCATATTACATGCTCTGGAGGTAGTGTTGCGCCTACTGAATCTATAATTTGCTATTTACATACTTATTAATAATCAAATGAGAGTCAAGTTATCTGACAATTTTGAACAGTGCCAAAAATTAAAATAACTTCTAATTAAAACATGAAATTTTAATTAATTCAAAAAAAAAACAACGAAAATTAATATAAATTGGGTTGATATTATTAATAAAAAAAGTTGACAGAAGAGAACTCTTAATTGAGGGTTATTATTGAGGTTTAAAGTTATATGGGCTTGAAAATTAAAACCCTCAATTAAGAGTTAGAGAGTCAAAAGTACTTATTCTTTTTTTCTCTTATTTGTATTATTGTTTTTACTAGTATATAAAGTTTAGGTTTACCTAAATTTTTAATAATAAATTTTCATTTTCTACAAATTGAATAAATCTAGAATAAGTTGGATTTACTTTTAAGGTGTTTTTATTTCCAATTATTATAAGTTTTCTTTTTGCTCTTGTTATTGCAACATTTAATCTTCTTAAATCATTTAAAAATCCAATATTGCCCTTATCATTACTTCTTACGCTGGAAATTATTATGATTTCTTTTTCTCTTCCTTGAAATCCATCAACAGTTTTAACTTCAATTTCTGTTTTTTCTTGGATTAGTTTAACTTGATCTGAATAAGGACTTATTATTCCAATATCTTTAACTTTAACACCTAAATCAAGATAATTATGAGCTATTTTTAAAGCAATACTTGCTTCTGCTTTATTAATTATTGATTTAGAATCTTTTAAATGTTTTTCTTTATTATTGTCCATATCTGATGTATCAATAAACGTTAAAGGTTTTTCTTCCTCACAATCAATAAGATTATTAAGTGCTATGTCGTCAACAATTTCTGCACTTTTTAAATTACTATTGTAAAATTCTTCATTTGGAAATTTCATAAGTAATTTATTCATTCTATATTGTGTATTTAATAACTGTGATTTAAATGGGTATTTTTTAATTAATTCTTCAAATAATGTATTTTTAAGGTCATTTGCCCTATTACTAATTATTGTTGGAGGTAATTGTTTGTGATCTCCTGCTAATATGAATCTATGGGCTTTAGAAATAGGAATTAAAATACTTGGTATTGTGGCTTGAGAAGCTTCATCAATTATTGCAACATCAAATTTTGTTCTAGATATCGAATCGAGAGCTGCTGATGAGTTTGTAGATAAAATCACATCACTTTTATCGATGATTTCATTAATCATCTTATTTTCAATTCTTTTGATTTCGCTGTGAGCTTCATCAATTCGTTGTGAGTATTCAATCCATTTAGCCATTGATTTCATTTTTTCAATACTTATTCCTCTTCCTCCTTTATTCTTAGAAGCATTATACAAAATATCATAATCTCCATAACCTCGTCTGTATTGGGGAGTTGGTTTAGTGTAACTACTTCTTTTATCAATTATTTTATCAATTTTTCTATAGATATCATTAATTCTTTTATTTAACTTGTGATTTTCAGCTTTATAAGCTAATGTATAGCTAATATTTGTTTTTGAAACTCTTTGAGGATGACCTAATCGGGTAATGTTTAATTTTTTATTTTCACTAAGTCTTTCTAAAATATTATCAACAGCAGTATTACTTTCAGCTGTGGCTAAAACCTTATGATTTTTCCTAGTTTCTTGTGATATTAGCTCAACTAATGTTCTGGTTTTACCAGTTCCAAATGGGCCATGTATTAAAAAAAAGTTCTCACAAGATAAGCTATTTTCAATAGCACTTTTTTGAGATTCATTTAAAAAATTATCAATATATAAAATATGGGGGGCGGGTTTATTTTTTTTAGGATTTCTATTGTTTAAAATGTATTCAAGAGCATTTTTACCTTTAATTGATAAATGACATAAATTATCTTCCATTCTTCTAAATGTAATGTCGTTTGCATATAAATCGAGTCTTACTTTCTTTTTTAAGGACCATTTAGGAACTTTTTTATCAAAAGCTACTTTAATAAATCTATTTCCTTTTTCTGTTACAGTGCCAGTTAAATTGCTTTTCAGTGGATCTTGGGTACTTATTAGAACCATATCTCCAACAGAAATTTCAGTATCTATTATTTCGTTTCTACCGTATTGTACAATTTCTAATCCTAATTCACGACCTAAGTATTTTCCGTTTAATTTATTTATTGCTCGACCTAGTTTTTCTCTTTTTATTCCACTCATATTTTTAATTTCAGAAATCATTAACTCTATTTCAGCTTCCCTTTCGTAGTCTATGAGTTTGAGCATTTTTTTAATATATTTTTTCATATCATCCCTATTTTAATATTATATTAATTTTAAATAAAAGTTTTAATGTATAATAATGTATGGAATTTCAAAAATTAAATCAATTCAATAATTTAGAAATGGGTTATATCTCACGAATTTCTGGTGGATATATCTCAAAAAATAGACACATTTTTGAAAAAATTAAATTAAATCCATTAAACAAATTTATTTTAGAAAAATGTATTTATGGTACACCTATTTTTAAATTAGGCAATAAGGGAAATAGGATTTTAGTTTCATCTGGTGTTCATGGTAATGAATTGTCTTCTCAAATAGCTAATTTAAATTTATTAAATGAATTTGTTGAAAAAGAATTATCGCATACTGTTTATTTTATTCCATTCGTTGCTCCAAAAGCTTCAATGCTTAATGAAAGAACATTTAACGAACGTGATTTAAACCGATCAGCCCATATTAAAAATTCTCTGAGTAGTTTGATTATTCAAGTTATTGATGATTTAAAAATTAATTTTGTTGGGGATTTTCACACTACAGCTTATAATAGTAATCCTGGCTGTGAAGTTATTTTCTCGTCTAAAAACCCTTCTCCTGAAAGCTTTTTAATAGCTAATTATATTTCAAATGATGTTGGTTCGGAAGTTATTGCATATGATGTTGCTGGTTCTATTTATAAAGGGGCTATTGAAGATGTTTCTAATTTAAAAGGTATTCCAGCCATTACAGGCGAAGTTGTATCTCCATTTGCATCAGTAGGTAAGGGTAGTGTTGAGAGATCATATGCTCAAATGAAGAGTTTTTTATCTTACTTTGGGATTTGATTACTTTTTTATTAATACTTTTCAAATGCTCTTACATGAATTATTAATAGTATATTTTATACTATTTTATTTAGAAATTTGTAATAAGTTTGATTAGTGCAATTTTCTAAAACAAGGAGAGTTTAACATTGTCTTCGTATAAAGGGCATTCGATATTTGCATTAATTTTGTCTATAATGTTTTTTCATAATCCTCTTTTGATTGCTCTTACTTTAATAGGAGCTAATGTACCAGATTTTGATCATAAATTTAAAAAAGACAATGTTTATAAAATAATTATTTTAGGATTAGTTATTTTTATTTCATTATATATTCTAAAATTACCTTATTATATTGGTTTAATCCTTGTTTTTTTAGGAGTTATATTTTATTTTTCAGAACATCGAAGTTTTACTCATTCAATTTTTGGAATTTTAGTTTTAATGGCTTCTATATCCTTAATTTTAATTCTTGCTTATGAATTATTTGTAAATATTACTCTTATTTATGAAAGATATTTTGTAATGACTATTTTAACTGCTCTTTTAAGTTTTTTGTTTTTAAATAATAAAGTTCTATTAATATTTCTGCCTTTATTTTTCATTAGCTCCTATATATTTCCAATTAGTTCTTTTAAGTATTATGAATTAGCTATTGCATTATTTTTAGGCTTATTTTCCCATATTATTCTAGATTCATTTACCCCAGCTGGAATTAAGATTTTTGCTCCTATTTCTTCAAAAAAAGTTCATAAAAAATTTGCAATTATTTTTCTCTTAATATTAATTATAATAGCTATTTTATTTAATTTTACCTTTTTATTTAACTTATTTGACACGTACCTTATTTAAAATAGCTTTTTACAATTAAAAAAAAGTCCAGAGTTTTTAATATACAATGTAAATTTAGAAACAAGGTATAATATTGGTAGTTCTATTAAAGGTCCAATTACTAGTGCCATAGCTATTAATTCTCTTCCTGGAAATGAATTTATTGCAATAGCTAGTGCTAGTGGGGAATTACGGGCAAGTGTTGTCATAGTTAAGCTTGCATATTCACTATATGTGAAATTAATCTTTTGAGATACAAATAAATCAATTAGTAGAGTTATAGTAAAGAAAAGAATTAATGGAATAAATATTACAATAATTGTATTTACGTTTTCAAATAATAGTTCTCCCTTACTTGCAAATATACAAAAAACAGCTAAAGATAAGAATAATATTTGAAAATTTGAAAATGAATTAATCATTCTTTCTTTTATATTGCCTTCAAGTAAAAATTTTGTAATTTGAGCAGCTACAAATGGAATTACAATTACTATTAAAAGTGAATATGCAAGTTCTGCATATTGTATGTTATTGCTGCTTGAGAAGAATATTACAAGATATATTGGTAATAATATAATTTGTAAAATTAGGTTAATCGGTAAAATCGATAAGCTTAGATTAACATCTCCTTTAGCTAATTTTGTAAATACTAAGTACCAATCAGTACATGGTGTTAAAATTAGCATAAAAAATCCTATTATGATGTCAATATTTCCTTTTAAGAATAATGTTGCTAAGAAGTATCCAAATAACGGTGTCCATATAAAATTGATTATTAAGCTTGTAGATGTAAATTTAACATTTTTAAAACTATTTTTTAGTTCTATTAATGGAATTTCAAGAAAAACTCCATAAAGCATTAAACATAAAAATATATTTATTAGATAATCTGTATTATTTGATATAACTTTGAAATTACTAAATATTAATCCAATGATTATGGCTAAGAATATTATTAAAGGTTCTATTTTTTCTATTAATTCCATAACGACACCTTTTTTTAGGTATAGCTAAATATATTATATTGGTTTTATTAATACTTTTTTAGTTTTTAATAAAAAGCATACATTTATAATAAATAATCATGATAAATAATATTATTAATATCTGGTCAATTTTTTGACTTTTTAATTATTCAATGAAATGGAGCTTATTTAATGTTTTTAACAAGAGTAGCTTATGGAATTATATATTTCTTAGATCTTATTTATGAAATAATTAAAGCAACTATTAGTGTTGTTTTTAATGCAGTTATGAAAAGAAATATTGACCCTATTGTTGTTGATATTGAAACAGTTTTAGAGAGACCTGTTTCTCAGACAATATTGGCTAATAGTATTTCTTTAACTCCTGGCACTTTGTCTGTTGATTTAGACAGTAAAAATAAAATTATTAAAGTAGCAGCTATTTCTCCAAGAAATAAAGAAGATATTATTCCTTTTGAACCATATATAAAGAAGATGTTAGAATGAATTTCGTTTTAAAAGAAAATTCTTCTTTAGTTTAAAATAATCGAGTGGGATAGTAATGGACATATTATTAATTTCAAAATATCTTTTGGTTATTGCACTAATGATGATGATGTTGGCTGCATTAAGGGCAAGTGCATATAAATCTACATCTATGGGACTTTTAGGGAGTTCTGTTGTTGTTGTAGCATTTGCTGTAGCATTACTTGTTGTTGGTGATTTGTACAATATTACATTTTGTAGGGATATCTCATTGGCTTTAGTACTCTTTGGTTTCGTAGGAACAGTTGCCTTTGCAATAGTTGGGGGAGATAAGTGATGTTAATTGAATACATACAGTCAATTCTTTTAATTATCTCATCAATTTTAATTATAATATCAGCAATTGGAGTTTTAAGTTTAGATAAAGATACAAAAAATGTTGTATATGCAAGAATTCATATTTTTGGTGTTTTTGATATTGCATGTGTATTGGCCATGATTGGACTTGGCCAATATCTTCTTGCGATAATTTACTTTATAATTGCACCATTTACAGCTCACGCAATAGCTAATTCATATTATAAAAGTGAAGATGTAAAAAATAATTTAGAATTATTGAATAGTGACATTGTAGAAGAAGATAATCCTTTCATTCATAGTAAAAGTAAAATTCAAGCTTTGGAAAGTGAAGTTAATATTAGTGAAAAAGTTAAAGTGGATGATCGTTTTTCAGTTTCTACATTTGAAATAAATGAGGAGGAATAAGATGTTAGAGTTTGTATTAATTATAATTACAGTTTTAAGTGCAATTCTTGCTCTTATTCAGAAAGATTTACTTAAGGCAGCTATATTAACAGGGTTTTCAGGTGGTGCTTTAGCATTGCTTTTCCAAATATTACTAGCACCAGATGTAGCTTTAACTCAAGCAATTGTAGGTGCAGCCATTGTCCCTGTGTTTATAGCACTTGCTGTTAAAAAAACTCAAAGGGAGGATAAATGATGGCTCAAATTCAGCTTACAATATTATTCGCATCTGCTGCACTTGTTATTGTTGGTGTTTATGCAGCAATTTTTGTTGATAATATTATAAAGAAGATTATTGGTATTAATTTCATTGAAGAAGGAGCTAATTTATTCATTGTAACTATTGGTTATAAACCTGGAGGTGTTGTTCCAATTTTAATGCCAAACATGGATACTTCATGGTTTGCTACAAATGCAGCATATCCATTGCCCTTTGGTTTAGTACTTACTAGTATTGTAATTGGCGCAAGTACATTAGCTGTTATGCTTGCTTTAGTGATGGTTCTTTATAAAAGATATGGTACACTTAGCACACGTGTGATGTTAGCAGATACTGCAAAACAGGAGGAATTCGATGAATGAGTTAATCCCATTAATGGTCATTGTCCCTATGATGTGTGCTTTAATTATTAGTCTTTTTTCAAAATTCAATAAGACAATCAAATATTTAGCATTTGTTGTAGCAATTGCACTTCCAATTATTCCATTGATTTCTAATTATGGCCTACATTTCTTTGGAGGTTATGAGCCATTGTTTGATACTTTAACAAATACAGTATATCATCCAGCTATTACGTATTCATTTGATTTTATTCAGCAATTGTTTATAGCAGCTGTTGGTCTTTTAACATTTTTAGTTGTATTTATTTATTTAACTAAATACAAACAAGCTTCAGGACCTTATTTGTTCCTTTTGTTCATGGGTACAGCATCAGTTACTGCAATATTACTCACTGATGATATTTTTCACATGTTCGTGTTCTTTGAAATATTAGCTTTAACACAAGTAGGTATAGTTGCAGCTTCATCAATTGAGTATAGTTATGAAATGGCTTTAAAATATATGCTTTTAGGTTGCATTGGAAGTTCAATAATGCTTTTAGGAATTGGATTCTTATTAGCAATAACTGGTAATGTTAATATTACTGATATAGTATCACTAGTTGATGGTGGTTTAGTTGATGCTACATCTCCAGTATTCTTATTATCCTTAGCTTTAATATTTTTCGGATGGTTATATGCTTCTGGTTTACCTCCATTTCACACTATAAAATCTGGCATTTACAGTAAAGCAGAACCTCATGGAGCAGCATTACTCCAATCATTTACAGTTGTTTCAATGATTTCAATAGGATTAATATTATTTAGAATTTATCATTCACTTCCAATATTTGAAGTGCTTGTATTGTTTTTTTCCATCTTCGCAATGATTTTAGGGGTTTCACTTGCTTTAACACAAACTGACTTTAGAAGGATGATAGGATTTTTAGCTGTTGGTGAATTAGGATTTATTGGGCTTGGATTTGGGCTTGGAACTCAGTTATCTATCACTGCAGGTCTTTTCCAAGCTTTAAATGAATTAATTTTCACAGCATTATTATTCATAGGATTTGGAGCTATTGTTCATGCAACAAATGAGATTGACACTCGTAAGATTGGAGGTTTATTTGCATTTCATCCGAAAATTGGAATAATGTTGTTAATTGGAGGTTTAGCTATGGCTGGTGTACCTCCATTAAGTGGTTTCCAGTCAAAATTAATGATTGTTCAAGCGATACTAAATGCAGGTTATCCAGAACTTGCTATTTTGGCGATTATGGTAAGTATTGCAACATTCGTTGTATTTGTAAAAACATTTTATGCAATGTTTTTAAGACCAAGGCCAAATAGTTTAAAAATTGTAGATAAGGAAGTTCCAAAAGCCATGGTATTTGCAATGGGAATTTTATTAATATTAGTTATTGTATTTGGTTTATATCCTTATATTATTACAGTTGGTATTACTAAATATGTAGGAGGAATATTATGAAACTTTATGATCAAATTTTTGATGTTGTAAAACAATTTAGGAAATTGTTTTCTCCAGGTCAAGTGACAAATGTGGATGTTTCTGGAAGCATTACTTCTGAAATATTTATAATTGTTTCATTATTATTGTCTGCATTGCTGTTAAGACATATTAGTATATTACTTGCAGGACTTGTTTCTCTAATTCTAGCTATTGTGTTAATTACTAATATTCCTCTTATTTCAAAGTTTAAAATAGAACAAGATGATTCATTGGAGAAAATGTTGTTTTATGCAGTAGTTGTTCTTGGAGTTATTGTATTGTTTGTATATTGGGGTGGTAATTTTGTCTAGTAGTAGAACTGTTAAAAATTTAATTGCTACATTAATGGCAACATTGTTTTCTATTACTTTACTTGATGCAATGTATCATTTAAACGGACACATTATTCCTGGGGTAAGTAATATTTACAATGCATTAGGGACTAAAATAGCTCCAAATTTAGTAACTGTTGTTATTTTTGATTTCAGAGCTTATGATACATTAGGTGAATCAATTATATTATTAACTGCAGGATTAGTTGTCTTATTAATATTTGGTAGAGGTTTGTTGGGGGATAAACGATGAGTCAAGGTAGTGTGATTCTTAAAATTATTGCTTTACCAATTTCGATCTTACTGATTTGTTTAGGCATAATGACAATTCTTGGAGGACATATCACTCCAGGTGGAGGTTTTCAAGGGGGGTCAATGATTGCTAGTGGTGTTATATTGTCTTTACTTGTTTATGGGATAAATAGATCTCCTTTAGAATTTTCACATCTATATATTGATGTATTAGAATCAATAGGAGCATTAGGTTTCATTACTTTAGGTTTAGTTGGTTTATTTGCAGGTGGATTCTTTTTATATAATACTGGAACAGATTTAGCTAATATTATTCCAGCATTTATACAAAATATTTTCCATTATCCAGATACAACTAATGCAGGTATTATTCCTTATTTAAATGTGTTTGTTGGTTTAAAAGTGTTTGTAGGATTATCTGCAATTGTAATAGCTTTTAATGGATTTAAAAAATTAGGAGAAGGAGACTGAGGTGAATTAATGTTAGTTATAGGACCAATAATATTTGGATTAATTTTAGGGCTAGTAATTGGATCTCAAATAAAACTCAATGTAAATGATTCAAAATTCACTTTAGCATCATTTTTAATAATTTTGATTGCGGGAATTATTATGGCATGGCAATTAGGACAATTTCCATTTTATGATGATGTACCAATAGCTACTGGATTTTTAGCTGCATTAATAGGGTTGTTTACAGGCAAATTACTGTTTGCAAGGAGTAAATAAGGGGTTTTTATAATGTTTTTATCAGCTAATACATGTGAAGGGAAAGGAGATTGTATTAAACAATGCCCGACAAAAGCTATTAGGTTAATAAATGGAAAAGCTTTTAGTTGTCTTACTTGTGGGATATGTTATAAAAACTGTCCTAATGATGCAATATTTAAAAATAAGTATGGTGGTTATGTAGTAGATAGAGCAAAGTGTAATGGTTGTGGAATATGCATGTACAACTGTCCTACAAACAATATTCATATTGATGATGGTGTTGTTTATGGTATTTGCTCACGTTGTGGTGTTTGCAGAGAAGCATGTCCAATTAATTCAAGAATCGATGGATTTGAACTTACAAAAGAAAAGCAATTAAATTTCATTGATTCATTAAAAATATTAATGCCTCCAATTGAGGACATTCCTCATAAGAGCAATAAAATAACTGAGGTAAGTAGAGGTTTTTTTACAACAGACTTTGATAATTGTATATTTTGTGGAAGATGCCAAAAATATTGTCCAACAACTGCAATTAATGTTGTTTTAGACAGGGATGAGGGAATTTGTAGTGGATGTAGGATTTGTGCTGATGTTTGTCCAAATGGATCAATGAATAAAAACCAATTAGTTAATACAGACACCTGTACACTTTGTCTTAATTGTCTTAAAGCATGTCCACACAATGCGATTTCTGTTGATGATTTTAAAATTACGGTTAATAGACTTAATCATAAACCAAATGGTAGTATTGTCTCATGTTTAAATTGTGGATTATGTGCGGATGCATGTGAAAATGACTCCCTTAGAAATATTGATAATAAATTAAGATACAATCCAACTTTTGATGTTGAAAATAGGACTCATGAAGTAGCTATTAAATCATGCCCAGTTTCTATACTTAAAGAAGATGGTGAAATGTTTGTTTTTGATGAATTAACAGAAGAAGAACTTCCAACATTATCTTCATTTTGTGTATCTTGTGGTAAATGTGTACAGGTGTGTGACGAGAAAAATGCTAGAAAATACATGACTGCGGTCTGGGATGGAAGAGTTTCAGATGAATGTATATCTTGTGGAATATGTTCAGAAGTGTGTCCAAAAGATGCAATTACACTTCAAAGAGAAAATATTATAGTGGATTTAGAAAAATGTGTATTATGTGAAAACTGTGCCATATATTGTCCAGTAGATGCAATTCCAAAAAATACAATGTTTAAACGTGAAATAGCTAGTGGATTTAATTTCATTGACCAGGAATTATGTATGCATTGTGGTCTATGTTATGACATTTGTTCATATGAAGCAATTGATAAAATTGATGGTAATTTTATTGTTAATGATGATAAATGTATATTTTGTGGGGCATGTAAAAATGCATGTCCTGCAAATGCATTTTTATTTGAAAGAAAATTTAAAGATTCAATAGGAGGTATTTAAATGATAAATATGCTTAAAATAGCTTTAGAAGGAGCATTTACTAACTTCAAGAGAATCTTTTTTGCTGCAGATAGAGTTACTGACATGGAATTAAGAGAACAAATTTCAACCCTTTCTGTTGAAAATGAACCTCGTGTTGATGAATCTGCATGTATTGGATGTGCTGGTTGTGCTAATGTTTGTCCAACCGATGCAATTGAAATGAAAAAATTAGCTCATCCAGTTAAAATAACTGAAAATTGGATTAAAACCGAAGTACCTGAAATGGATCTTTTAAAATGTGTAGTATGTTATTATTGTCATGATTTCTGTCCATTATATTCTTTATATGGAGTTAAGGGTGCTGTTCATCCAAATAATGTTGGAAATCAAATTGTAGATGTTTCAAAATACATTAACCAACCAGTTAAAATATCTGAAGATAAACTCAAAGTCATTTCAAAATATCTTTCAGATAAAACTATATTAAAAAATAGGCAGGATGGTGATTAGATGGGAATTAAATCATTTTCAAGAGCAAGAGCAATACATGTCATGTTAGTTTATACTGGGGGATGTAATGGTTGCGATATTGAAATTGTTAATACAATATTATCACCTAAATTCGATGCTGAGCAATATAAAGTATTTTTAACTTGGAATCCTCGTGAAGCAGATGTTCTGGTTGTTACTGGACCGGTTACACATTTAAATAGAAAACCATTAGAGAAAATTTATGAAGCTATTCCTGAACCGAAATTGGTAGTAGCTGCTGGAAGCTGTGCTTTAATAGGTGGAGTTTATAAAAATATTCATGGAGATATTCCTTCTGAAGAAATTGAAGGACCAGTTGATAAAATTATTCCAGTTACTGCAAAAATTCCTGGTTGTGCTGTAAGACCTCAAGATGTTTTAGCTGGGGTTGTATCACTTTTACCTACATTATTAGATGCGGATTGAGGGGGAAAGATAATGGATGAGAAAGTACCAAAAAGTAATATTATAGAAACTGAAATTCCAATGGGTACAGTTCACCCTGCTGCATTGGAACCGTATAGGGTTAGAATTTTTGTTGAAGATGAAATAGTTCAAGAAGCAGAAATTACAATTGGCGTTAATCATAGGGGTATTGAGAGAATCATGGAGGGTCTTCCGATTGAAAAAGCTAATGCTCTTACAGAAAAAATTTGTGGAATTTGTTCTAATTCACATATATGGAATTCCTGTAGAACTGCAGAAATTGGATTGGGTATTGAAATTCCTGATAGAGCTAATTATATTCGTGTTATTATGGGAGAACTTGAAAGATTGCATTCACATTTTCTTTATTTAGCTCATGGATGTGAAGTACTTGCTCATGAAACATTTTCAATGAGAGTATTTTATTTAAGGGAAATTGTAATGGAATTATTGGCTATGATTGGAGGTAACAGAGTACAGTATGGATGTTCTGTTTTAGGAGGAGTAAGACCAAGGTGTGAACTTGATTCTAATAGGATTGAAAGACTTAAAAATGATATGGATAAATTAGAAGAGGGATTATCCAATTTCACCAGTAGGTTTACATCTGATTCAATAATCATGTCAAGGATTACTGGAATTGGAGTTTTACCACAAAAACAAGCAATTAAATTAGCAGTTACAGGACCTACTTTAAGAGCTACTGGTGTTGCAAGAGATTTAAGAACAAGCATGTTTGAATATGATAATTTTGACTTTAACATAATTACCCAAAATGATGGAGATGTTAAATCAAATCTTTTAATGAGAGTTCTTGAATCATTTGAATCAATTAATCTTATTCGTCAAGCAATAGATAATTTACCTGAAGGAAAGCTAGTTAATAGAAATTGGGAAATGTTTGACACTGATATAATAGAAAGTTATATTGAGGTTCCAAGAGGAACTTTATATCATTCTTATGCACTTGAAAGTGGTAGATTGAGGCATGGAATAATTAGAACTCCATCCATGGCTAATATTGGAGCTATGCAATATGCTTGTATTGGAGATCAAATTACTGATGCACAATTATGTATTGTACAATGTGACCCTTGTTTTACATGTACAGATAGGGCAATTGAGATAATAAGGAGGTAAAAAAATGTTTGAATCAACTATTATATATTCACTTGTTGCAGTAATACTTACTGTAATGCTTTGTTTTATAATTTCTACATTATTACCTGGAATTGAAAGAAAATATATTCATGCTAGAGTTCAGCAGAGAATTGGTCCGCCAGTAACTTCTTTAGGGGTCATGGCTCCAATTAAATTCATGTTTAAAGAAAATATTGAGCCTTCAACAGATGTGCCTGGATTATACAAGGCATTGCCAATAATCTGCTTTTTAGTAGTTTTATCCGTGTTTATAATTTTAACACCATACTCTTATGTGATTCCTGCATTTGCTAGTTTAATAGCTATTGTAGGGCTTCTTAAAGTAGAAGAAATATGTTATGTTTTAATGGGTGCGTTATCTAAATCAATAATGTCTATTAGAATGCCATTTCCAGATTTAGTAAAGGGTGCAGCTCATATTAATCTTACAAGATCTTCCATTGAAGATATTAGTTCTAGAAGATCTTTAAGAATGATTACATATGGATCATTTCCATTGTACTTAGCTTTATTTGCTCCAGTAACACAGGCTAAAAGTATTTTTATTGCAGACATTGTTAGATATCAACATATTAATGGACCATTTTTATTTACTGTAGCTGGTATGATAGCAGCTGTTGTATTTTTCATTGGATACATGATTATATTAAATGAATACCCTTTTTCAATCATTAAAGCAAAATGTGATGTTATTGAAGGGCCATATATGGAATATGCTTCAAAATATAGGGCAGTTGTAGTATTAACAAGAGGATTTTTCATGTTTACTCTTGGAGCATTGTTTTCAGTATTATTTATTGGAGTACCACCAAATATTTTCTCATTTGATATAATTATAAATATTATTGTGACCTTAATATTTGTATTTATGATGGGAATTTTCTCAGCATTTACTCCAGTATTTACGAACAGACAGTTATTGCCTACTATCTTAGGTTCAACTTTACTTGGAATATTGGCTATTGTATTAGGATTATTATAAGGTGATTATTTTGAAATTTGTTATGAGGCCATATCACATATTAAGTCTTGGGGGTTATATTGTTGAATGGGACTTCCCTTATAGGAATCTTATTATTGTAAATAAAATATCTGAACCCATAAAAATTGAAATTCCGGTTTTTCATGAAGAATGGATAGAAGAACATAGGGATTTAGGTCTTGATGTAATTCCTGTTAAAAAAGATGATAATTATTTAAGCATGTGGAAAAAAGCACATGCCGAACTAGATAAAATCAGGCCAAAAAATGAAAGATTATAGTATTACTATTAAAACAGATGAGAAAAAAGGAGTTTTGGATGATATAACAGATATTATAACATCACATGGCGTTAATATTAGTTATGTTCATCTTTTTGTTGAAAAAAATAAGACAGGTTCTATTAATTTAGAACTAGAAAATGTTAAAAATATTGATGAGTTAGTATTGGATATTGAAAAGATAGACGAAGTTAAATCTGTTGAATTACATGCTTCTCAATTAGATATCTATGGAAAAAGAATAATCATAGTTGGTGGTGGAGCACAAGTTTCTCAAGTAGCTATGGGGGCTATTGCAGAAGCTGATAGGCATAATATTCGTGGTGAACGCATTAGTATTGATACAATTCCATTAGTTGGTGAAAAAGAACTGGCTGAAGCTATTGAATCAATTTCCAGACTTCCTCGTGTTGGTGCATTAGTTCTAGCAGGTTCACTAATGGGAGGAGAAATTACAAAAACGGTTAAAAAAATAAAAGAAGAAAGTAATTTAATGGTTATTTGTTTAAATATGCCTGGGAGTGTTACAAAATACGCAGATTTAATAATTACGGATCCACTTCAAGCTGGTGTTTTAGCTGTAATGGCGATAGCAGATACTGCTGTTTTTGATATAAGTAAGTTAGGGGATAATATTCGTTATTAATCAATCCTTTAAACAAATTGTTTTATATTCGCAATTTCCACATTTTTTCTCGCTTGTCTTAACTTTAGGATACTTTTTATTATTGATTATTTCCTTAACTTCATTTATTACTTCAAACAATCCTTTTCTTAAATTAACATCCATTATTACAGGTCTTTTCTCATCAAGAGCAGTATAGTGAACAAATCCAACAAAAACTTCCGTATCAAATTCTTCTTCTATTAGAATAGCATTAGCGACTAATTCAATTGCATCAGCATTCCAAACCCCTTTAAGTGGGGGGATTGTACTTTTGGTGCTAATTGGATAATATTTTCCATCAATTATCTCAATTTTATCACACATTCCGATTAATTCTATTCTAGAATCTTTTAAAAGATAAGAATACATGCAGTTTGGAAAGAACATATCAACAATGGCATTGGCATCTCTGTCAAGTAAAATCATGGCTTGTTTAACTTTTAAAGCAGTTATTTTAATATTAAAACTAGTTGTTTTATAGATTTCATCGATTTTATCTTCACTTAAATTTAGATTTAGGGATTTTGTGGTGTTTTCAATGTATGAATTGATGTTTTCGGATAAAATATTTTCAATCATGCTGATTGGCATTTCTTTTTTGATTTTTCTCATATTTTTATGTATTAAGTCCTGAAGGTCTATTTTAAGATTTTTAATTTCAATAGCTATTTGGAAATCTTCTTTTTCTTCACTATCTACATGTGTTTGTATGTATAATTTCATTGGACAATACATATTTAATTTTATTGAAGATATATTTATCATTTTATAACCTCTTAAGTTCTTAAATATTAGTTTTAATTTGATAATATAAATAATTAGAAGTTATAAATGCTTTAAATTCTTTTTAAACCTGTAAAAATCTTATATATTCTTCAATATTGATGTAAAAATAAAAAAATTATCGTGGTTAAACTGGACTTTTTTTAAGTTTTATATATTCATCAATTGATTCACGGGTAGTACCAACAACGATTCTGTAATGTTTGTGCCCATTTTTTGAAATGACTTTTTCAACTTTTCCCTTAGCTATTGCATGCTCGCTGTCAATTACTTCACCAGCGTAAGTGTGTGTAAAAGAAACTACTTCACTAATTGGGACTTCAACTCCGTCTAATACTTCAACATTTTCAACTTTATATAATGATGGATTATCAAAGGCTCCAAGTGCACTTTTAATATCGCACTCTATTTTACTCACTCCAAGAGGTTCATAAACAGGATCTCCCCATTGCCCTTCAATTTCATCATAATTTTTAGTAGCTAAAATATCAAATAAGGTTCCGTCTATTGTTCCCCTATTTGCTTTTCTATTTTCATACCATTTAAACTCATCTTTGGTTAAACTAGAATCATTTATTCTTTTATTATATACAAAATCCCAATAATCATCAGTAATTCCATCTAATTTCACGCTTTTATTAACTTCTTCGATATAAACTTCTTGGCCTTTGAATTCTTTAAATGTAGATATTGCTCTTCTGTGATTTTCAAGACCAAAAACTACAAAATCTAAATCAGAAGCGCATGTTTTTTGAAGTCCAGGCAAAATTGATCCAGAAATACCAAGATTTTCATATGCAATATCTGCTTTATAATGAAAAAAGTCAGCAACATCCATTAATTTAGCTATTAATTTTGGGTTTTTAACTTCTTCACCAGATTCAATTGTCTTTTTAAGACCTAAAAGTCTATTTTCAGGTTTAATAATTCTTTCTACTTTATCTAGTGGAACTCCCATCATTTCAACATTAGTAACATCACTAAAATATAAATAATCAGGATAATTTCTTCTTAAATAATCATATGCTTCTGTGGAATCGACTTTTCTATATTTAACTCCATCTTTTTCACGGTCTCCTTTTGAATCAGGAATATATCTTAAAAAGGATATGTATCTATCATTTGGATGGATATAATTGGTTGAAGCAAAATATAATCCATCTGTTGTATAAATAAAATCTCTTGTCCTTACTTTTTCCATTTTAGAATCTCCATTAGATATTGTTATTATTAATTAATTGTTGGATGTATAATAAATAATTTAATTATAAACTAGTTTTGGCATTTTAAAAACTTTGCAATGTCGTCAACCTAACTAATTTTTTATATTTTTTTTATCTCTCGTGTTGGTCTGTAGTTCATGTTGAATTTTCGTGCTTTTTGATGAGTTCTGGGTGTTGTTGGTTTTTTCGTGATTTGGTTTGGTGATTTTATGTAGAATTCTATTAATTTTTTCGTGTAAGTTCTTATTATTGAAGATATGAGGTTTAAAATCCTTATAGGTAAGTATTTTTTTACTTTTCTTATTAAGTGGGCTTGGTCGACTTGGTATTTGTTTTTAACTCCTTTTTTCTTTTTATTTTGTTTATTGGTAGGTTGAAGTAATTTTTGTAGTGTCGGAAGATGTTATACGGCACTGTCCAAAATTGTCATGATGCCCTGATTGTTATTCGATTGTTAATAAGTTATCTTATTATTTCTATTTTAATACTTTACAATTAATTATATTAAAAATAAACTTATTTTAGATTCTTAAATTGATTAAAACCTATTGCATTGATTAAATTAAATTAATTGTGTTATTTTAATGCATTGTTTCCTTTTTTAAATCTAACCTATTAATTAGATTTGGATATATTAATAATTTGATAAAAAATATTAAATTAGAGCATTAATCATTTTTTATAGATTGTATAGGAGAATATAAATAGTGTAAATGGCATATTATTATGTATGAATTCCTTAAAACCCTTTACAAGCATATAATATAGTTGACTTTCCAAATAGACCTTTGTATTTTTTTTGATCGTGATCAATTGAATGTTTGTAATTATAATCAGTCCCAGATGATTTAGATTTTTTCCATGAATTATTATGATGATTATTATACAGAAATTGTTTATTATGAGTATGAAAGACCTAGTATTTTAATGAATAGTAATGGTTCTATAGTAGCTAAACCAAATAAATGGGAAAATATATGTAAACAATATATATTGTTCAAATTGTGGAAAAACACATTAAACGAGCTTAGAGAATTTTATAAAAGAGATTTTCAAATCATGCCCTGATTGATATGTGAAAAATCAACAGAATATGAATCAATTGCATATTTGTCTTATCAAAAAAAGGCAGAACTTATAAAACTCGAAAATGGAATAAAATTAAATCTTCAAACAGTATATTATCATGAATCATCATATTCTAATTCATTAATCACACAAAAAGAAAATAAAATCAAGCTCAGTGGCATATATCATTACGATGAGAGATATTTACACGAAAATGGTGAAAAAATAGTTAGGTTAGTCAATAATAGATGGTGTAAATAACTTAATCATACGATCAAGTAATATATCAATAAGATTTTAACAAGATTTTATCGAAATCTTTTTAAAATATTCTATTTAGAAGTACTGCCGAAGAAAATACTAATAACTGATGGATATCCAGCATACCTCCCCTCCCCTAACAGAACGAATATGCATCAACCATCAACTATGCATATTCCATATAATCAAAAACCACAACACACATCTTATGAAATAAATAAAATATAAAGAAGAATTAGAACATTAAAATCAAATATAGAAAAAAATGAAGAAAAAAATAAATGAACTAAAAAAATATAGCAAAGGAAAAATAGGCAATGTATCTAATAAATAAAAAACAAGAAAAAACAAACAAAAGAATATCCAATATTTACAATACTGAAACAGAAAAAGCATCCACAAGAAGATTCAACACAATATACACTCAATTAAACTAATTTGATGATAATACACGAAAATTCTTAAAAAATTTAAATAAAAAAATTCGATAAAACAATAAACTATTTCAAAAATCCACAAATACCAAAAACGAACGATAAAATAGAAAGATACTCCAAAATAACACTACCACAATATATGAGAAGAATTTATAGAACAAAAAAGGGATTAACAAGATGGATAAAACTACAAAAAATCCGATGGATAGAAAGAAATGTTTTAAAAAATACATCAAAAAACTGAAGTTACATCATGACAATTTTCGACAGTATCATTATAAATATATTAATAATCAAATGACAATCATGTCATCATGACAATTTTGGACAATACAATTTTAATAACTCTAATTAAGAATAATAAATTATTAACTAGTAATATAATAAACCAATGAAAATAATAAATAATTATTGAAAATTGATCTGAATTTAATTATTAAATTAAAAATAAGAAGCTAATTTCGCATGAAAAAATAATAAATCATGAAAATGAAGACAATTTAAAAAATAGTATAAAAACAGGACAAAAAATGAACATTAATTAAAACTCAATAATTTCTGCCAACACTCTAAAAGATAAAAAAAGAAGACTTAGAACAAAAAATAAAAAAATATATCGAATTATTTTTATGAATTATTTAACCAACAAACTTTCGACAAAGCAATTAGTTATATTGGGACTGTCCAATAATTAGTATTTTTAATCCTAAATTATGAAAATCGATGTGTAATTATAAGGCCATATACAGTTGAAATTACACATCGATTGCTATTTTTAATCGGATTTGGCTAAATTTTCAACT
>NZ_LWMU01000051.1 GCF_001639275.1 Methanobrevibacter oralis | reverse complement strand
TCTTTATATTCTTTCATAACCTCTTTAATTTCATCCAATTCAAGATGTCCTTCAATTTTTTTGCTATTTTTTACCATGAATATTAATTTGTAATTTATATGGTATAAACTTTTCGAGAAAAACTATATTTTAGGTAATAATTTTTTAGCTTCATCTTCTTTTTTAAATAATTTAACTCCAACTGGATTATTTTTAAGATTTAAACAATCTTTTATTATTTGTGAATGTTCTTTAAAATTCATTTTATCACTACACTAATGCAACATATGTTGCACATAATATAAGATTAGTAGAAATGATATTTAAATCTTTCTAAAAATTGCAACATATGTTGCATTATAAATATTGACTTTCTAATGATTCTCGTTAAAATAAGGGTATAATCTTTTATGTCTAAGATAAAATGATTAATATAAAAAAAGAAGTTAAGATACTTTTTTAGAGTATCTTTTGAATTTCGTCACGTACAATTTTATTAACTAAACTACCATCAGCTTTTCCTTTAAGTTGTTTCATACTCATTCCCATTAAAGGACCTATTGCTCCCATTTGACGTTCTTTTACCATTGATTGGTTATTTTGAACAATTTCAGCAATGATTTTACAAACATCATCTTGACTAAGCATAATTAAATTGTTATTTTTAGCTATATTTTCAACATCTTCGTCTGGATTTTTAATTGTTTCAATAGTTAATTTAGTTAAACTATCTTTAGCTATTTTTGAAGTTGCTAATAAATTAAAAATTTCTTTAAAGTGTTTTAATGTTAAAATATTAACATCAAATCCTTCTCTTTTGATTTCACGAAGATCATATGCAAGAAGTGAAGCAACCGGTGTTGCATCTATATCAATATCTTTTAAAATAGCTTCAAATCCATCACTTACTTGTCTTTTAACTAGTTGAGTTGCTAGATCTTCACTTAAATTGTATTCCTTTATTATTCTGGCTTTTTTCTCATCTGGCAGCTCAGGCAAGTTATTTTTAATTGGTTCTATTTGATCATTAGTTATTTTAAATAAAGGAATGTCAGTTTCTAGATACATTCTATTAGCTGTTGGAAGAGGCCTCATATATTCAGTATTTCCGTCTTCAAGAGCTTTACGGGTTTCTTCAACAACACCTTCAAATCCAAGTTTTGCTCTTCTTTTAACTTCTTCTAATGCAGCAATAGCTATGTCCTCATCATGTGCCACAATAATAAATGCATCATTTTCTTCAATTTTCAAATAGTTTTTAACAGCATCTACTTCTTTTTGAGTTATTCCATAAGATGGTAACTCATCACTATGAAAAATACCGGATACTCCACGTTTTTTAGCGTAACTTGCAATTTCTGTTCCAAATCTTCTGCCTGGTTGAACTTCTCCACCAATCAATCCTTTATAACCTTTCAGTACAACTGCTTTTATAGATCTAGCTGATTTTAAAATTTTAGATTCAGTATTTTCAAACAAACTATCTAAATTATGAATTTCATCAAGGACTTTTGCATTTCTTTTTATTAATTCTTCTTTTATATCGATTAGTGCAAGTTGTCTTTGAACTTCACGTTCTACAATTTCAGCCATTAAATCAAGATCTTGCACTCCTTTGATTTCAACACGTGCACCTTTTTCAATTGAAATGTTTAAATCTTGCCTAATTGTTCCAAGACCTCTTTTTACATTAGTACTTCTTAAGATTTGGCCAATCATGTATGCAACTTCACGAACTTGTTCTGGATGGTGCATTGAAGGGTCAGTTGTAATTTCAGCTAATGGAATGCCTAATCTATCAAGTCTAAATTGTGTATATTCATTAGTTGTTGTTATTCTTCTTGCAGCATCTTCTTCAAGACCTAAACTTTCAATTACAACTCTGCCATATGGAGTGTCTAGGTATCCATCAGTAGCAACCATTCCAGTTCTTTGAAATCCTCCAGTATTACTTCCATCTATTACTTGTTTTCTCATGGTGTGGAATTCATCAACAATGTGCATATTCATAAGACATGCAATTGTAATACAAATATCAAGTGCTTCTTCATTTAAACTGTGAGGAGGTTCATCATCATTTTCAACAAGACATGTATGAGTAGAGTAGTTTTCATATTTAAAATTAAGTCCTCTTAAGGATTCTTGAAGAGCTGCTCTATCTATTTCTCCAAGTTCACTCTGAGTTGGTCTTAGACTTCTTTCAATTAATTCACTAAATTCTTCATCAATTAATTCGGTTTTGCATTGACAAAATAATTTATGTTGTGTATCTAACTGTTGATGAATTTCAAGCCCCATTTTTAATCCTAATTTATCATAATCCATTTTTACACAACCTTAATTTAAAAAACATTTAATTGAAGTTTTATCTGAAATCTCTCCAGCCATGTTTTTATGCATAATCTTATTTACTTCTTCTCGATCATCGCTTTGTCCTAAAGCCCAACATAATTTCACATAAGCAGTTTCAGGAGTCATATCAAGTCCAGATATAACACCAGAATCAAGAATTTCACGTCCAGTACTATAAACATTCATATTTACTCTACCATAAATACATTGTGAAGTCATTACAATCGGAATATTTTCATTTTTTGCCCTTTTAAATGAATCAATTAAGTTATTAGGTACATGGCCAAGACCAGTTCCTTCAATAACGATTCCTTTATATCCATTATCAATATGATATTCAATATATTCTTCTGAAATTCCAGGAAAACTTTTAATAAGGCCAACCTTATCTTCAATATTTGTATTTAATTGTAAGTTTTGTGTGCCTCTTTTAATATAATTATAATCTGGATTAATTTTTAATTCCCTGTTTTGAATTTTAGCAACTGGTTCTGCGTTAATGCTTCTAAAAGTATCTCTTCTACTTGTATGCATTTTTCTTACTTTAGTTCCTTTGTGTAAGTATGTATAAGAATCATTTAAGCTTCCATGCATACAAACACTAACCTCAGCAATATCAGATTTTGCAGCAATAACTGAATTAATAAGATTAATATTTGCATCACTTGAAGGTCTATCAGAACTTCTTTGAGCACCAGTTATAACAATGGGAACTGGTGTTTTTATCATAAAACTAAGTGCTGCTGATGTATAGTGCATTGTGTCTGTACCATGTGCAATTACTACTCCATCACATCCATCTGAAATATCATTAGCAATTTCTTTTGAAGCTTCAACCCAATATTTAGGATGCATATTTTCACTTAGAATATTATATAATGCTTTTACATTGTAATTAGCATAGTCTAATAATTCAGGATTGGCTTTAACTAAGTCAAATGCAGTAAATTTTGGATGAACTGCTCCGGTTTTATAATCAATAACAGAAGATACAGTACCTCCAGTTGAAATGATGGAAATATTTTCTTTTGTTGGATCATGAGGTATTTCACTTTTTTCATATCCAATTTTAGGTTTTTCTCCTTTTTCTATTAATTTAGCAGTTGTATTATCAATAGCTACACCAATATTGTAACCACTTGATAATTTTAAAACTAAATATCCATCTTCCTGACCTTCAGCTCTATCAAGTAAAATTCCCTCATAAGTGATGTCTTTTTTATTAATAAGGATTGTATCTCCTATACTAAGCCCATAGTCTTCTAAATATTTATTAGCAACTTCTTTATATGTCATAAAATCACATTTAAGAATTATCTCTCATCCATTGAGCTCCAGCTTTTAAAACATCAATATTTATATCAATTACTTTTGGTTTAGATGCAAACATCTGACTAATAGCATTTTCATAAGATTCAGCTTTTAAAGTTTTATTAATTTCCATTAAAGCTCCAAGTAGTGCAGTATTTGCAGTTTTAGCATTTCCATGTTTTTCAGCTATATCTACTGATGGAACCGCAATTACATTAACTCCTTCTTTTTCGAATTCTCCAATACGTGAATCATATAAGATATATCCGCCTTCTTTAACATCTTCCGAGAATTTTTCAAGTGAAGGTTTGTTAAGAGCAATTAAAATATCAATATCATCAACAACTGGTGTACCAATTGTTTGTGATGAAAGCACAATAGAACAATTAGAATTTCCTCCTCTTTGTTCTGGTCCATAACTTGGATACCAGGATACATGTTTTCCTTCTGCACATGCTGCTTGAGCTATTGTTAAACCTGCACTTAGCACTCCTTGACCACCAAATCCGGTAACTTTAATAGATAATGGGGTGATTTTTTCATTTGAATAAGTAACTTCTTCGCTTCTATCTACATTAAATACTTTATCTAACGCTTCAATTGAAAAATCACTTTTTGGTCTTTCGATTGGGTTTCTAAATCTTTCTTGATCTCTGAAATTACGCACTGGGAATTCTTTTTCCATTTGTTTTTCAATAAACTCTTGAACACCACTTGCATTTTGTTTTAAATTAGTAGGGCAAGGTGATAAAATTTCAACAAATGCATAACCTTTTCCTTCTTTTTGAATAGTTAATGCTCTTTTAATTGCATATTTAGCTAATCTAATTTTAACAGGTGTTGCAAGGGAAACTCTTTCAATAAATACCGGAGCTTCTAATGTATTTATTAACTCACACATATGAGTAGGGTAACCAGCATAGTTAGGATCTCTTCCAGTTTGACAAGTAATAGTTTTTTCTCCAACTAATGTTGTTGGAGCCATTTGTCCACCAGTCATTCCATAAACAGTATTGTTAACAAAAAATACTACGATTTTCTCTCCACGATTAGCTGCTTGTAGTGTTTCGTTAAGACCAATAGAAGCTAAATCTCCATCTCCTTGATAACTCATTACAATGGCATTATCTTCAGCTCTTGAAATTCCAGTAGCTACTGCAGGTGCTCTTCCATGAGCAGTTTGTACATTTCCGCAATTAAAATAATAATAAGCAAACACTGAACATCCAACAGGGGAAATCATAACACAACGTTCTTGAATTCCAAGTTCATCCATTGATTCGGCAATTAATTTATGGATAATTCCATGTCCACATCCAGCACAATAATGAGTTGAGGTTTGATTTGTTTCACCTTTTCTTGGATAAGACTCATAAAGGGATTGTGGATTTCTACGTACTTGTAATTCAAATTCTTTATCATTATATTCTTCATTCATTTTCCACACCTTCAGTCGATTATATTTGGACTAGCTTTTTCTTTACTTACTTTTTTATCTAAATTAGCATCTTCAAAGCCAGCAATTTCATAAATTTTTTCAAGAATTTGTTTAAGCTCAAGTAAATTTCCACCCATTCTATTTACTAAGTGAGTGTTAGTTTTTCTTAAAGCTGCGAGCTGTATATCTTTTAATAATTGTCCATTACTCATTTCTACAGAAATAAAGTCAACTCCTTTATTAGATAATTCTTTAATTCTTTTTTCTGGGAAGGGGGATAATGTAATTGGTCTTAAAAGACCTACTTTAATTCCATTTTTTCGACTAACATCAACTGCAGTTCTAACTATTCTACTACTGATTCCATATGAAACTAAAACAATATCTGCGTCATCTACTTGGTATTCATCGATTACAACTTCATTTTCTGCGATTTTAGCATATTTTTCTTGAAGTTCAAAGTTGAAATTTTCTAATTGGTCAAAATTAAGGAAAATAGATGTTACAAGATTTTCCATTGTTTCTTTATTTCCCCTAACTGCCCAACTATTGTCTATTTCACTTTCAATAGCTTCACTTGGGAATACTAAAGGTTCTGCCATTTGTCCTAAAGTACCATCAGCTAATACTACAACAGGGTTTCTGTATTTATCAGCAAGTTCGAATGCTTTTATGGTTAAGTCACACATTTCTTGAACACTATTTGGTGCAAGAACAATATTTTGGTAGTTTCCATGTCCTCCACCTTTTACAATTTGATTGTAGTCTCCTTGTTCAGGACCAATATTTCCAAGTCCAGGTCCAGCTCTCATAATATCTACAATAACTGCAGGTAATTCTGCACCTGCTAAATAAGTAAACCCTTCTTGCATTAAGCTTATTCCAGGTCCAGATGATGCGGTCATTACTCGGTGACCAGTTGATGCTCCACCATATATCATGTTAATAGATGCCTCTTCACTTTCTGCTTGAACAAATTTCCTACCAAGCATTGGAAAATATTTGGATGCTTCATGTAATATTTCACTAGCTGGAGTTATTGGATATCCAAAAAAACAATCGCAACCAGCATATAATGCTCCAATAATAACTGCTGTATTTCCTTTTATCATTTGATTACTCATTGTTTTTACCTCTTATTTGCTTTGTATTTAATCATTTTTCCAATTTCATTATTCACTATGTTTTTATAACTGTGAACTTCTAAAGCTAATGGTTCAGGGCAGGTAAAGAAGCAATCTTTACATCCTGTACAGCCATGGCCTTTATAGTAAGCGTATTGATATCCAGCTTTATTAAGTTCATCGCTTAAAGCAATAGCGTTTTGTGGACAGCCCAATATACATCTTCCACAACCTTTACATTCTTCTTTGTGAATAACTGGATATGATATTTCCTCTTCTATCATAATATCATTAATTAGTTTTTATTATCTTTCTCTCTGATTGTCACTCTTTTTATTTTACCACTTATAGTTTCTGGGATTTCATCAACAAATTCAATTAATCTTGGATATTTATAAGGGGCAGTAACTCTTTTAACATGATTTTGGATGTCCTTTTTAAGTTCTTCTGATCCTTCAAAGCCTGGTTGCAATATAATAGTTGCTTTTACAATTTGGCCTCGAACTTCATCAGGATAAGCTGTAATTGCACAGTTAGTTACAGCTTCATGTGATAAAACTGCACTTTCTACTTCATAAGGTCCAATACGATATCCAGAACTTTTAATAATATCATCATTTCTTCCGATAAATCTGATATACCCATCTTCATCTACCCATGCAGTATCTCCACAATGGTAGTATCCATTATACCATTGTGCAGCTTGTTTTTTAGGATCTTTATAATATTCTTTAAATAATCCAGGATTTGCTCCATTTTTAACGTTAATGCAGATTTCTCCTTCTTCTCCAATATCTACTTCATCACCACTTTTATCTAACAGTTCAACATTAAATAATGGACTAGGTTTTCCAATTGAACCTAATTTAGCATCTAACCAAATATATGTTCCAATAGTTAATGCAGTTTCAGTTTGTCCAAATCCTTCTTTAATAGTTAAACCTGAGATTTCTTTAAATCTTTTAGATACTTCTGGAGGAAGCGGTTCACCGGCTGTTGTAACATAGCTAATGTTTGAAAAATCATATCCTTCGATTTTTTCTTTAATTAAGAATCTATAAATTGTAGGTGGAGCACAGAAAGTATTTACTTTATGTTCAATAACTTTTTCAAGTAATTTAATTCCATTAAACCTTTCATAATCATAAATGAAAATACTGGTTCCTGCAATCCATTGACCATAAAGATTTCCCCAAGCGGCTTTTCCCCAACCACTGTCCGCTGCAGTATGGTGTATTCCGTCTTCTACAACATTGTGCCAATATTTAGCAGTCGGGATATGACCTAATGCATATGTATGTTTGTGTGCTACCATTTTAGGAAGTCCACTAGTTCCAGATGTGAAATAGATTAAGAAAAGGTCATCAGCTTTTGTTGCATCATCACCAGTTGGTCTTTCAAAGACGTCACTTTGACTTTCAATAGCTTCATCAAAGTTTATCCAACCATCTCTTTTTCTATCAATTACAAGTTTTTTTAATTCAATACCTAATTCTTTTTCTGTTTCTTCATAATCTGGAAGTAATTGGTCTTCATCCACCGATACAACTAATTTTACTTCACCATTTTTTATTCTAAAGTCAATATCATGAAGTTTTAACATATGTGTTGCTGGAATTGCAACTGCTCCGATTTTATGTAATGCAACCATACAGAACCAAAATTCATATCTGTTTTTTAAAGTAAGCATTACTTTATCTCCTTTATTAATGCCTAAACTTTTAAATAGGTTTGCGGTTTTATTACTGTATTTTTTCATGTCTTCAAATGTAAATGTATGTTTTGTATCTTCATCATTAACCCAAATTAAAGCTACTTTTTCAGGGTCAATTTCAGCATACTTGTCAACAACATCAAATCCAAAGTTAAAGTCATCATCATATTTTAATTTAAAATTTTTATAAAAGTCATCATAAGAGTTAAAGTCAACTCTTTCTACAAAATCTCCAATAACAGATGTCATTTATTAACCTCAGTAATCATTATATTATAATAGCTAAAAATTTCGCTGGTTTATCATTAAGTGCGACCATAGCATGTCTATGTGTTGAATCAAAGAAAATAGAATCTCCTTCGTTTAAAATAATTTCATTATTATGAATGTATATTTTTAAGGAACCTTCTAATACATAATTAAATTCTTGGCCCGGATGTGAGTTTAAAGAAGGAACTGGGTCTTTTTCAGGATCCACAGTTACAATGAAGGTTTCTGCTTTTTTATTAATAAATTTATTACATAGGTTTTCATGTTCATATTCTTTTCGTCTTTCAACTGCAATTCCTTTATTTGCACGAGTAACATCAAATATACTCATTCTACTTTCTTCACCAGTTAAAAGTAAGCCTAAATCTACTTCAAACATATTTGAGAGTTCATATAAAAAACTAGCTGGAATATCTATCTTTCCATTTTCATAGCTGATGTATGTTTCCTCATCAATATTTAAGCTATTTGCAACTTCTTTTATTGAAATATCGGAAAGCTCTCTTAATTCTTTAATTCTATTTCCAATATCTTTATTATAATCATTCAATATAAACACCCTAAATTTTCTAAAGTTTATAACATATATCTAAATTTGATTATTACTTTATATAAAGCTTATCAAAAATCATGATAATTCATTATAAATTATATTTCTCAGAAATTTTATAAAATCTTTATATACTTGATTGACATATTTATATTAATTAATAAGGAGGGGTTTAAATGTCTGATATTGGCACTAATATAACATTTAAAAAACAGTTAGGATTAAACTTCGATATAGATCAAAAATATGTTGGGCTTAAAATGAAAGATAATAATATTTTATCATTTAATTTTAGAGTCCCAGGTTCATTAAAAGATGAAGTAGAACTTTACTTTAAAAAATTCAAATTAGGTGAACCAATTCTTGTAGATATTGGTGGTACTGGTGATATTAAATGTGATTTTAAGGGTATTTCACCTGCATTAAAAAATAAGGATGAATTTGATTCATATTTTATTTCAGCTACTTTACAAGAAGATAAAACATATAATCCTTTAGAAGAAGAAAAGTGTGAAAGCTGTTCTAATTGCGGCTTCCACTAGCTTCTTTATCTTTTTTTCTTATTTTCATTAACTCTTTATATATATATTTCAATAATAGAAATGAAAATATTATTGTAAGTATTGTTAATGGTATAATAAATGCAGTATTTATTACATACATCTCTGCATTTGTTGTTTCAATTATTACGGCAATTGTATTATTTAAAAAGTGAATGCTTATTGGAATTAAAATGTTGTCTGTTTCTAAATAAATTATACACATACACATTCCAAATAAAGTTGCACTTATTATTCCTCCAAATTCATGACCAATTCCAAATAATATGGAGGATATTATTATAGCTGGAATTATTCCTATTCTTATTTTTAATCTATTGAATAAAACTCCTCTAAAAGTTAATTCCTCAATAATTGGTGCACAAAATACTGATGCTATTGTTAAATATATGAAATCAGATGAGCTTAAAAGAGGAGTATCAAAGTCTAAATCTGGAATAAAACTTGGATCTATTAATCCATGAATCCAATCAGCGCTAGATATTAAATATGCAATGAGTGATGCAAAAAATAAATTTATAACAAGAATATAAATTATTTTTCTTTTATTGTCTACTTGAAGGAGGTTATTAAAGTCATTTTTAAGACCTTTGGTACCTGACAATGCCCAAATAAAAAATATTAACACGAATATTGTTAATAAAATCGTGTATAAATCATCGTTGCTATCAAAAACCGGAATTATATTTCCTACTATTGAATTTAATATAAATGCAATAATAATTACAACGAACAATTCTCTTAATCGGATTGTCCTAAGTCTAATATTAAAGTCTGTAATACGTTTATCCATATAAATCAACTATAATTCTTTTTTAAACCAATTTACAGTTTCTTGTAAATTTTTTTCGAAGTCTTTCGACTTAATTTGGTAATTAATTTTTTTTAAGTTATTAACATCAGCTAATGAGTGTTTAATGTCCCCTGCTCTTTTGGGAAGATATTTAGCTTCAATATCACTTTCAAGTGTATCTTTAATAATATTATATAATTTATTAATTGTTAATTTTTCTCCAGATGCAACATTTACAACTCCATTAAAATCACTTTTACAAGCTGCAATATTGGCATTTACAACATCTTTTATATAAACAAAGTCTCTAGTTTGTTTTCCATCACCATAAATTACTGGTTGGGTTTTTTCAATAATTGTACTTATAAAGTTAGGAATAACCGCAGCATATTGGGAATTTTTGTCCTGTTTTGGTCCAAATACATTAAAGTATCTAAGAGCAGTATAATTTAAACCATAACTTTCATAAAACGATTTAAGATATAATTCACAGCTGGCTTTAGATGCTGCATAGGGGGAAGTTGGCATTAATGCTTCACTTTCTTTTAAAGGAATGTTTGGATTTTGCCCATAAACTGCTGAAGATGATGAAAAAATGATTTTTTTAATATCATTTTTAACACAAGCATGTAATAGTTTTATTGTGGAAGTAACATTATTTTCATTACATTTTTCTGGATTTTCAACACTTAATGGCACACTAGCCATAGCTGCAAGGTGAAAAACATAATCTTTATTTTTAAGAATCCCATTTAAATCTGCAGTATTTAAGTCCTCTTTTATTACTTCTAAATTTTCATGAGTTGGATTGTTTAGGTTATCCATTTTTCCTGTTGAGAAATTATCGATGATTGTTACTTTATTTTCATCTAAAAGTTTATCAACAATATATGAACCTATAAAACCAGCTCCACCAGTTACAATAACGTGTTTATTCTTCATTAAATCACTCTAATTCAAATTTTATTATTTTTCAGGTACTAATTATTATTTTTAAGTAATAACATTTATATATTTTTATAATTATATTATTCTTTATAAGAAGGGGTTCTATACATGTTTGATTTAATAGGGGATATGTTGTTGTTCGCTTCATATGGTAATTATAATGCTTTAGCTAATATTTCAATAAGTTATTTTGATGTATTTTTAGTTTATATTGTTGTCATTATCACATCAATAGTTGCAGGATTAGTTTTAAAACTTCCATTATTGCCTAGTGAACCAAAGAGATATTCTTTTGATGTAAGTGCATTATATCCAACTCCTATAATAGCTATTGGTATTTTATCAATTTTTTTAGTTTTAAATTATACTTTTATGTATAATGGTTTATTATTAGCTATTATTATAGGAATTTTATCTGCTTTATTTGTGAAATATTTATTTTATATTGTATTTCCAAAAGTGGTAGGTAATGGAGATGATGTGTATGAATGAAATAATCGGAATTATAATAGCTACAATTCTCTGTTGGTTTAATTTTGTTATTGTTGATACCTATTTTGGACTTCCAGAACAAGCTGGTGTTAGAGGAGCTAGATTGATTGGTGAAGATATCCAAAAAAGAGGAGGAGATATTGCTGGAGGATTTTTTCAAGGAAACATTGTCTGTTCTCCAGATGCATCTGCAGGTACATTAATAGCAGCTATTGGATATTTCCTTTTAGGAATTCCTGGTGGGATTATTGCAGCATTTCTAATATTTATAGGAAATAGATTGTGTGCTGATCCGGGATATGCTGGAACTATTGGTTCATTAACTGCAACAGTAATTATATTTATTTGTTCTTTCATTGGTTTTACTCCTGAAATATTTATTGTTGGAATGGTTATAGCTATTTTAACTGTTCAAGGAATTAGTCATAAAAATTCCTCAATACTTTTAGGTAAAATAGCTGATAAATTCGATAGGCATGCTAAAGAGTGATTATATGTATGTTGAAATTATAGGAGTCATAGTCATATTTGTTGCATTAAGGGCTTTAATAACTAGAAATAGAGCTGAAAAATTATTGTATGTAAATGTTATAGGATTTGGTATTTCAGCTATTATTGCATTGGTAATTAATACTCCATTTGCTCTTATTGTTGCTGCAACATTCTTTATTTGTTCTACTGTTAGTGCTAACGCGATTGCATATACTTTAAGAAGGCTTGATGATGAAATATTATTGGACTGAGGTATTAAGATGGAATTTGTAGTATCAATAATTGCAATTGCTTTAATTGTTATAGGGGCATTTGGAATTATTTTTGATAAAAGACCTCTTGACAAGGTTATAATGTTTTCAATATTGAATGCTGGATTTTTACTTGTAGTTGTATTGTTTAATTATTTAGATGTAGCTTTGTTTGTAGCATTAGCCGATCCATTATCTACTTTAGTATTTATTTTAGCTATTGTAAAGATCAATGAGATTAGAAAAAATAAAACTGATAGTGGTGAATTACATGATTGATGTTCAATTATTTTTTTATTTAGGGATTTTCATTGCTATTGTGGGAAGTTTAGCTACTGCATTGGGTCCTGGAGTAAATGATCCTATAGTTAGGACTTTTAATACTGAAGTTGCATCTATTGGGGTTTGTTTAGTATTATTGTCTTATAATCATGTACTTGCTTTATTAACTTTACTTGCAACTACTGTAATAATTAGTTTAATTTTATTTAGAGCTATTATTCGTTTAGAAGAAATGGGGGCTGATTTATGAAGTTAAGGTGGATTTGGAATAGATTAGCAGATCCTAAAATTGTCCCTCGTGTTTTTGCATTTAGTTTAGGAGCAATATTAATTCTGGGTTTAATAGTTCCAATGGCTTTAAATCCAGATCAATTATATGTACGTCCAGAACCTCAAGAACAAATTGATGCAGGTTTAGCTATTGCACCTTATGATCGGGGAGGGATGGTTTTAAAAGAACCAGGTAATATTAATCCCCAATATCCTGAAAATGCAGCATCTTTAGGTATGATTACAGCTTATATGTCTCCGTTAGCAGAGTTTATCTCATCAATTTCTCCTTACTTTGGTACATCAATTTATTCATCTCCAGGTGGGCTTATTGATGAAATTTTATATTATACAAGAGGATTCGATACAATTTTAGAATCAAGTATTTTGATGATGTCATTTATTATTGCTTCATGGTTATCTGTTAATTATACAATGAATAGGAAAAACGATAAAAAAGAGATACAAACTAATGTTAAAAAAGCAATAGACACATCTGCAAAAGTAGCTAATGAAGTAAAAGCTAGTGATGTAAAAGCAAGATCAAGGCAATTAAGGAGGGATAACTAATGGTGTTTATTCCAACTTATGTTCCTGAAGCATTTTTATCAATGTATCTGCCCACTATCTATGCTGGTTTAATAATTGGTTTCATTGGAAGCATGGGGATTGCATTAAAACGAGAAGAAATTCACATTCTTATTTTAACAGACATTGTAGGATTAGCTATGATATTTGTAGTTTCTGCTGTAGGAACTGATTTAGCAGAAGCATTAATATTGCCAGGTTTAGTAGTAGAATTAGCTGAGACTTTAGCTATTTCTGAAATTTTACTCACACGTGAAATGCGTTTAATAGAACAAGATTCAAGGAGAAACTTATCTAAGTCATCTTCACTGTTTCCAGTTCCATTTACTTTAGACATGGAAATAATGACTACTGCACCTAATTTCATTGCATTAATTTTAATCGCTTATGGAATATTTTTAACAGGTTTTACTGGAGGGGCAGTAGCTGGTGGAGGAATTGTTTTATATGCATTGTCTAAAAAGGCAAGGGGATTGCCTGTACTTGTTTTAGAGGGTGTTGCTGGTGTTTCAGGTATTGCATGGTGTTTATGGATTATAGGTTTCTTATTATTCTTTGTATCGCCTAATCTATGGTTGTTAAGTTTATTCTTAGCTGCTTGCGGATTGTTATTAAAAGTAGCTTCAAAAGTTGGTTTAATTGGACTACTTATGAGGGAAGATATTGATAAGGAGTAGGTGGAAGTTATGGATTTTGTTACACTTGGTGGAAATGTATTAGGAATTATTCCTCTTGGAGATATTGTATTATATGTTACACCTTTTAATTTGTTTCTTTTTGCAGTGTTACTAGGATTTACAGCTTTAATAGCGGTAAGTCAACCTGAAACACAAATTGAAGCTACATTCAATAATTTTCAAAACAATGAGGTAAAAGTTGGTGAAAAAGAATTTAGACAAAGAAGATTTTTATCTGTTATTTGTGGTTTAGCATCTGCTGGAGCCATGATTACAGGTGATTTATTTAACTTTACTTTATTCATGGCATTAGTTGGTATTTTAAATATTGGTATTGTCTCTGCTGTTAAACAAACTACTGTTTTAAATTCAGCTTTTAATTATGGACTAATAGCTATGATGTGTAGTTTACCTTTATTCGGTGGAGCTGCTATTATACTTGCTTCAACAGGAACTTTGAGTTTACAATTGCTTTCTCAAATGCCTACTAATCCGATGGTTATATTTGGTGCGGTTTTAATGTTACTTGGTATTTTAGGTGAAAGTGGTATTGCACCATTTTTTGCAAGTAAAGCAGAAATGTTTAGGACTCCTGGTTCTCCGTTTATTGTTATTATTCATTTAAGTTCATTATTTATTATTGTGAGGGCTGTAGAGATATTATTATTGGTGTTGTGGTAAGTGAGAGTATGAACAGTCAAAAAATTTTATGTATTATATTATTGGTAATATCAACGATAGCTATTTTAACTTGCTTAGTTGTAAGTTTAGACGCATGGGTAGTATATTTGGTAGCTATTTTTGCTATTCCTTTATGGATTTTATCTTTAGGTTTATTAACTATGGCTACTCCAAGACCTGAAGATGCAGAAGAAAGAGTGAAAGAACCATTTACTGGATATTAGTGGTATTATGAATTTGATGGCAGATATTTTAATCAATGTTATTATTGCATTTTTGGCAGGAAGCCTCCTTCTAGGATTACATAGAAAAATCATGGCTCGTGTTCAGAAAAGACCAGGTCCGCCTGTTATTCAGTACCTATTACATTCTTTAAAATTCTTTTTTAAAGAAACTTCTATTCCAAAAACTGTTTCAAAAGTATTTTATATTGGTATTGTTTTTATTTTAGCAGCTATTTGGATTGTTGGTGTGATTGTAGGGCCAGTAGCTCATGATTCACTTTTGATATTGTTTGGTGTTTATGCAGTTTATAAAATTGTAGAACATAATTCTGGATCTAGTTCTGGTTCTCCTTATGGTAAATTAAGTTGTGTGAGGGCTGTTTTATCAGCAGCAACCGAGCTTCCGTTATTTGCTGTAATTGTTTTAATTTATATTAAAACTGGTTCAATGAATATTGGTCAAATTATGACTTATCAATCTGTAAATGGTTCTTTAGCATTTTCAATTCCTCTTGCAGCAGTAATGTTTTTCATGTTATTGTTAACTAAATCTCCATACTCTCCGTTTGCAATAACAAAAGATAAATCACTTGTATCTGGTTTTGAAACTGAGCATTTTGGATTTTTAAGAGGATTTATGATGTTTTCAGAGTCAGTTGCATGGTATGTAATGCTTTGGGTATTTTTATCAATATTTTTTGGTCCAATAGGTGCAATTGGTTATTTAATAGGAATGATAATAATTACTTTTATTACAGGATTTATTAATGCTACAACTCCTATTTTGGCTCCAAATCATGCTGTAATGGCTCAAATAACAATAGGGGCAATTTGTTTTGTAGGAACACTTGTAATGATATTTGTTTAGTTGTGTGATAATATGAATAATGAAAATGTTATTGTTTATTTAACTGCATTAGTTGCTATTGGCATAATTATTGTTGGTCTTTTAACAACATTCATGCATTCAACTCTTATTGCTCCAGTTGTTGTTATTGGATTAATTTTATTTATATTCGTGATTTTAGCAAAAGGCGATTTTGCTCATAAAATTGAAAATATTGAAAAATTATGTTTCTTTATAACTTTTATAGCAATCATATTGGCATTTATATTACTTTATAGACAGATTTAGGGGATATTATGATAGAATATTTATTAGATATAATTGCCTTTGTTATAGGGGCAGTTATAGGATTAAAATTTAGCTATAAACAACATAGTGAACCTTATGTTGTAGTTAATAAGGTAGATGCAATTCAATTAATTATTGCAGTTGTGGGTTTTCTATTAATAGTTATTTCAAATAATATGATTTTAACTGCTGTTGGTTGCTTTATTGTAGGTGCATTAATTGGAGAAAGACCAGGTTATGGTAGATTAGAACTGGTTTTTGGATTTTCAATTGCTGTAATTATTTATTTGTTGTTAAAATTATCTAATATGATGTGATTTTATGGATGATGACGCTAAAATGCATTTAATAAAAAAAAGAATAATTAAAAGCTATGCTTGGCAAAGAGATATTATTAAACCACTTTCAAAAGATTATAATTGTTCTAGTGAAGAGCTTGAGGAAGTGTTATTTAATTTATTAGACATGTCTTCTCTTGAAGCATTACATGCAACCTATGTTACAGCTCAAGAAACATGTTTAGCCGAAAAATTTAATGCAGATTTAAGATTATGTTGGTTTGTTGACACATTAGAATTAATTTCAAAAGAAGACGCAACTAATTTAAAGGATAAATTAGTTAAAGAAGTTATGAATGGAAAAAAATATGATGAGGTACTAGAAGAAGGACAAATTGAAGTATTTCAAATATTAAAAAGTTTACAATAACTAATCAAGAGGGAGAAAAATGTTAGATTCTGTTAAGGATGCTGTGAGGAAAACTTCAATACATGTTTGCATTGTAAATTGTGGAGGATGTAATGGATGTGATATTGAAGTAGTTGCTCTTTTATCACCAAGATACGATTTAGAGCAATATGGTATTTATGTTCACAACAATCCTCGTGAAGCGGATGTTCTTTTATTAACTGGCGCTGTTACAGAACAATGGAAGGATAACTTAAAGAGAGTTTATGATAAAGCTCCGGAACCAAAAATTGTAGTAGCTATTGGTAACTGCCCACAATCAGGTGATGTGTTTAATCAAGAGGGAGGTCATGTAAATGCACCAGCTTCTGATTTTATTCCTGTTGATGTAGCTATCTCAGGATGTCCTCCTAGGCCAAATGAAATTTTAGAAGCGATTTTATCTGTTGGTCCTCAAGCTATTGCAAATCGTGGGAGGGAAAAAAGATGATTGTACCATTAGGTCCTATTCATCCTGCTTTTAAAGAGCCTATTAGGCTAAAACTTCAAACTGAAGGGGAGAGAGTAGTTAAAGCGGAAATTGAATATGGTTATGTTCACAGGGGTATTGAAAAGATTATTGAAGGTAAAACCTGGCAGAAAGGTATTTACTTGGCTGAAAGGGTTTGTGGAATTTGTTCATACGAGCATACACAAACTTTCGCAGAAACAATTGAGAAAATTTCTGATGTTGATGTGCCTCTTAGGGCTCAATTTTTAAGAGTCATCACTAATGAGTTAGATAGAATTCAAAGCCACCTTCTTGCAAACTCAACTTATTTCAAATCTTTAGACCATGAAACATTATTCATGAAATCTTTAGAGTTGAGAGAATATGCAATGGATGCAATTGAGTTATTAACTGGTAATAGAGTTAATATGGGTTGGAATGTAGTTGGTGGAGTTAAAATGGATGCAGATGAACGCCATTTTAAAGCAATCCTTGATAATTTAAAAATAATTGAAGATGGTTTTGAAAGTTACAGAGCGTTATTCGCTGAAGGACCAGTCTTAGGATTACGTTCTAAAGGTATAGGGGTCATGACTAAAAAAGAAGCTATAAAAGGAAGGTCTGTAGGTCCAATAGGAAGGGCTTCTAATGTTAAAGAAGATTATAGAAATGGGCATTATACTTATGATGACCACTTTGATTTTAAAGTTATTAGGCGATCTGAAGGGGATAATTATGCTAGAGCCTTAACACGATATGATGAATTACCTGAATCAATTAGTTTAGTTAGACAAGCTATTGATAATATACCTGAAGGTGATATTCGTATTCCTGTTAAATTAAAATCTGGTTATGGTGAAATTCACAATGAGGCTCCTCGTGGAGAAGTTGCATATATGATTGAAACTAATGGTAATTTAATTAAACATATTTCAATTAGAACTCCAAGTATTGCTAATATGGATTCATGTGCAAAATATATGATTAGAGATGTTCCAACAATAGCTGATGCAGTTGCAACTTATGTTTCTTGTGATCCTTGTGTTGCTTGTGCTGAAAGAGTAGCTATTACAAATGAGCATGGAAAAACTATTAAAAAAGATGTTTTCGAGGTTATCTAAATGGCATCTTTAATATGGTACATATACAATTTTGCAAAAAAAGCATGGTTGGATGCTTTTGCTAATGCTACTACTGGTCCTGAAATTTTAAATAAGCCAGATAGGTTTAGAGATTTTCCTAAAGTTTACGAAGATTATTGTATTGGATGTGGAGCTTGTACAGTTTCTTGTCCATCACCTGGAGCTATTAAAATTATTAGAACAAAGGATGATGAAAGTAGTGAAGGAAAAACGTATCCAATAATATATCCTGAAGCTTGCATACGTTGTGGTTTTTGTGCTGAAGTTTGTCCAACAACTCCTAAAACATTAGAATGTGGTGAAAATCATTTATTAATGCCAGAATTTAATATTATTCCTTCTAAGCGGCAATACATTATTGATGATTATTTATGTATTAAATGTAAAAAGTGTATGAAGAAATGTCCAGTTGATGCTATTTCAATGGTTAATGATAAACTTGTTGTAGATCAGCTTAAATGTATCTCTTGTGGGGATTGTTTAGATGTTTGTAAGGTCAATGGAGCTATGAAAGCTGTTTTTGTTGATAATTTACAAGATCAAAAAGAAATTATTCTTTTAACTGTTAATTATCTTGAAGAGTTTATTAATAATCAAACAAGTGATTTAAGAAGCTTGGAAAAAAATAATCTCTTACAATATGATATTTCTATAGATGAAATCTGGGATGAAGCTATGCAGATTATTCCTGATGATGAAGTTGTTTTAGAAATAATAACAAATGCTGTTAATAGGCTTAAAATTAGGATTATTGATTGGGATGAAGATTTATGTAAAAAATGTCAGCTTTGTGTTCCAGAATGTCCTACCGGATGTATTACTTTTGATGAAGAAAAAGATACTATTGTACGAGATGTTGATAAATGTTTACGCTGCAGTATATGTTATCAAACATGTCCATTTTCAGTAATTAAGTATTTTATTGCTAAATTTTCAATTGAAGATGGTGAAACTATTCATGTTACTGTAAAAGCGTCTAATTTAAATGAGGATATTGTGGAGTGAGTCTTATGATTGATAGTTATACAAAAACTCCAAGACCATTAAGGCATGTGGATGTTGATTATTTAGTTAATCAAACTAAATGTGTAAATTGTGAGGATAAACCATGTTTAGATTCTTGTCCTATTGATGCGATTTATTTAGATGAAAATGATGGCACTGTAAAAATAAAAAGTACTTGCTTTGGTTGTGTTTTATGTCGTAATGCTTGTCCATTTGATGCAATTTCTCTAGATGTGCAAATGGATCCTCCTGTAAAAGAAAATGTTCCAAACATCAATGTTAAATTATGTAAAGCTTGCGGAGCATGTGTCCAAGCATGTAAAAATGGATCTATTCATATTGTTGCTGATGGTTCAGATATGCCTCATAGTGAAATTGACAAAGACACTTGTATTAGATGTGGATATTGTTTTAGAGTATGTCCTACAGATGCAATTAAATACGGGCAACTACTTCCTAAAACTGTTAAAGGTGGAAAAGCAATTGTTGTTAACCAAGATAAATGTATTGGTTGTATGACTTGTACAAGGGTTTGTCCATCTACAGGTGCAATTAATGTAGGTAGAACTAACAGATTACCTTATATTAATCCAGGATATTGTGCTAGATGTGAAGAATGTATGCACTCTTGCCCTTCATCAGCTATTAGATATTCCTCTCGTAAAAAAGCTTATACACTTTACAGTGAGATTAAATCATTTGATATAGTATCTGAAATTGTTGATCACGATATGAAAAGATTATCTCTTGATTTAATAAGTTTAAATAAAGCTCTTAAGAGAGTTGCTAATTCAATAGCTTTAGAATTTAATGAAACTAACTTTGAACATTTTATTGAACGTAAAGTAAATGAATCAATGAAAAGGGAGTTACGTATTGTTTTAGACTCAAGTATTGATATTGATAAATTTACAGAATTATTTGGTTCTTATTTGATGGATAGAAACATTGAAGTTTATGATAAGAAGTGTATCTCTTGTGGAGAATGTTATAATGTCTGTCCAGTTAATGCAATTGAGCTAAACGGACCAGATCCAATTAAAATTAATGATAATTGTGTTTATTGTGGTAATTGTGTAGAAACTTGTCAATTTGATGCTATTGGAGCTTATGATGATTATTTCTATAGTAAAGATACTGATTTATATTATGCAAGATCATACTTATTCAAACCAAGAATCGGAGACTTTTCACTTTCAGATACAAAATGTCAAGCTTGTGCAATTTGTGTGAAAAACTGTCCTTGTGAAGCCTTAACATTAAACAATGATAAAATAGACTTTGATAGTGAAAAATGTATTTATTGTAGAACCTGTGAATCAATATGTCCTTTAGGAGCAATTAGAATAGTTAATTTTAGGTGATTATTTGTTTAAAAAATCTTTTATAACTGACTGTGAGGGGCCATTAACCTTAAATGATAATGCATTTGAATTATCTAAATATTTCATAGATGATGGTGCTAATTTATTTAGAACATTAAGTTTATATGATGATTTTTTAGTAGATATTGTTAAAAAAGAAAATTATAAAGCAGGCAATACTTTAAAATTGATTTTACCATTTTTTGCACTAAGAAATCTTAAAAATAAAGATTTAATTGAATTCTCACAAAACAATATTTGTACAGTTCCAGATGCAAAACTTCTTTTAAATTATTTAAAGGAAGCTATGAATATATACATTGTTAGCACTAGCTATACTCAATATATTGAAGCTGTTTCTAAGTATATGGAAGTTCCATTTGAAAATACATTTTACACAGATGTTGATATGGACTCATTAAGTTTAAATGAAGATGAAATTAATAAACTAAAGAATTTCCAAGATCAAATAATTCAAAATCAAGGGGATTATGAGTTATATGATGACATATTCTTTAATCAAATAGCTAATATGGACATATGTGAAAAAATAAAAGATGTTGAAATTGTTGGAGGTCCAGGTAAAAAATTTGCTATTGATAAAATTATCAAAAGAGATAATATTAATATTAATGGAATATTATATATTGGGGACAGTATAACCGATGTTGAACCATTGGAATTTGCAAAATTAAATAATGGTGTAAGTATTTCTTTTAATGGGAATGAGTATCCTTTAAAAGTAGCACAAATAGCTATTGTATCTAAAAGTGCAATTGCAACCGCAGTCATAGCTAATATATATGCTGAAAATGATAAAAATGTTGTTTTAAATTTTATTAGAGAGTATAATGAAAATAAAAATTTAAAAGAACTATTTAATGATTACAATATCAATATAAAAATTAAAGATAGATTTTTTGAAGTATTTAATAATGAGAATTACCCAATTATCCAGATTATTAATGATAAAAATTTTGATGAAATATTAAAAGCTAGTAAATCTATGAGAAATAATATCAGAGGTCAGGATATTGGAGAATTAGGTTAAGTGATTTAAATGACTTATGAAAATGTTGAAGATACTTTCTTTGAAGCTTTCGAAGGTAAATATGTAAGGGCTTTAATTACAGGGCCAACTGAAGAAATAGTAAAAAGAGCAGCTTATGATTCAACTTCTACTCCAAGTGCAGTAATTGGTAGGGTAGAGGGTGGTGTTGAAAAATTTTTAGATAAAAATGAAACTCCTGATGGTAGATATGGAGCTATTGTCCAATACTGGTTAGGTGGAGATGATGTAGAAAAATTTGCATTTGAATTATCTTACAGGTTGCGTCAAGATATTTTAGTTAAACCATTTACACGTATTTTTGACTACTCAAATAATGGTAGTGAGGAGTATGTTGAAATGATGGATATTGTAGGACATTGTGGAGATGGATATGAATGGATAGTTGAAGAATACGGAAGAAAAATGATTAATGTTCCAATTGCAGTACCAGATTTTCAAATTGAAGAAAAATTCAGAATAAATGATGGGATAATGGGAGGAAACTTCTGGTATTTATGTGAAAGTCAGGAAGCTGTTCTAAATGCAGGTAGAGCAGCTATTGATGCAATTATGGATGTTGAAGGAGCCATTGCACCATTTGAAATATGTTCTGCAGCTTCAAAACCCGAAACTAATTATCCTGAAATTGGACCAACTACAAATCATGTTTATTGTCCTTCTTTAAAAGAAAAACTTGGAGATGACTCTAAAGTGGGAGAAGGAGTAAATTATATTCCTGAAATAGTTATAAATGCAGTAGATGTTGAATCAATGAATAAAGCTTTAAAATCAGGTGTTGATGCAACTTTAGATTTTGAGGGGGTTATTGGTATATCTGCAGGTAACTATAATGGTAAACTTGGTGATAAAACATATAATTTATTAGATATTTTAAAATAAGGTTTTAATATGGAAATTTTTGATAATGATTTAAATGTTGAAGTTATTGGATTTGGAGCTTTAAATGTGGATAAACTTTTTTCAGTGGATTCTATTGCTTGTCATGATGAAGAAAGTTTTATAACTAGTGAAACTGAAATCCCTGGAGGTTCTGCAGCCAATACTATAATTGGACTTGCTCGGTTAGGCTGTTCTACTTCGATAATTGGAAAAATAGCTGAAGATAAAGAAGGAGATTTAATTGAATATAATTTAGCTGTTAATGGTGTTTACTCAAATAATTTAATATATTCTGATGAGGGGCATAGTGGTAAATGTTTAGGTTTTGTTGATAAATCTGGTGAAAGAAGCCTTTATATTTCTCCAGGGGTCAATGATGATATTCAAATTGGTGAAATAAATCCATTAAATATAATGGGATGTAAAATAATGCATTACACATCATTTGTAGGAGATTCATTTAAAGCTCAAGTAGAGCTTTTGCCCAAATTAAGTGATGAAAGTATCTTAAGCTTTGATCCTGGAATGTTGTATGTTGAAAAAGGTTTTGATGATTTAAAAGTTATTTTAAAGAGAACTAATATTTTACTTATAAATGAAAACGAATTAAGAATATTATGTAATGATAAGGATTCTTCAATAAAAGAATTAGCTATTGGACTTTTAGACTTTGGAATCGATAATGTTGTTGTAAAACAAGGGTCTAAAGGAACATTTGCAATTAATAAATCTGAAGAATGTTTTGTTGAAGCTTTTGAAGTTGAAGTTGTTGATACAACGGGTGCTGGAGATAGTTTTAATAGTGGATTTTTATATTCTTATTTAAATGGTTATAACTTAACTAAATCATGTAAAATCGGTAATTGGGTAGCTAGTAGGGCTATTGGTGGTTTTGGAATGGAAAAATTTCCAACTCTTAAAGAGTTAAAAGAGTTTTATTAAAATTTATATAATTATTAAAACAAATTATTTGTAAAGATAAAAAGAAGTTAGTTGGTAATAATATGAAAGTATCTTTTGTTAAACAGATGAAAAGTTTAGAACGTGAAGTTTTACTAAAATCTGTTGAATTAGATGATGATGGTGATGATTTTAAATTTGAGTTAAATAATTTTAATGCAGATGAAGAAATCATAGCTGTTGGACCTAAATGTGTTAGATGTAATACATGTGTTGGAGAATGTCCAGTAGGCGCAATTGAACCAGCTAATATTTTTAGAATAGCTAAAATAACTGATAAGTGTGTTAAATGTGAAGTTTGTGTTCAATCTTGTCCAATTTCTGCTATCAAATTAATACATAATTCAGTTGTTTATGATAGCGAAAATGAACGTGAAGTTATGGAATATAACTTGAATAATGTTCGCTGTCCTCATAGAGTAGTTAGAATGAACAATATTTCCATTAATTATGAAGTAGATAATAATTGGGGGGATTGTGCTAATTTATGTCCAACAAATGCATTTAATTTAGAATTTAAGGAGTTTTTTGAAGATTCAGGAATTGATTTAGATATTGAATTAGATGAAAATGAATTATATCCTTATATTAATAAAAAAATGTGTATTGGATGCAGTTCATGTGTTGAAATATCACGTAATAAATCTGCGATAACATTAGATCGTTACCTTGGACCTATTGTTCATGGAAGAGACATAGAAATTAATCAGGATTTGTGTGTGAATTGTTTTTTATGTGAAGAAAATTGTCCTGTAGGAGCTATTGAATTAATTGGTGATGAAGTTGTTTTAGACGATACTAAATGTATTAGGTGTGTTCAGTGCACAAGTCATTGTCCGGTTGGGGCGTTGCGGCGTGTAGATGTAAAATAGGGGAGTTTTATTATGAAAGCTAAAGAGTTAATGGATAAAGATTTTGTTTATATAAGCAAAAATGATAAGGTTGTTGAAGTATCTGAGGTAATGGAAGATATCAGACGTTTTACTTGTCCTGTTGTAAATGATGATAAACAATTAATAGGATGGGTCACTTCTTTTGAGATTACTAAAGGTTTAAGGGAAGGAAATGAAAAAATTTCAGAGATAATGAGTTCTTATGAAGAAATTACTACTATTCATGAAGATGCTCCTGCAAGATTAGCAGTTATTGAAACTGCAAATAATAAATTTGTAACATTACCTGTTGTAAATGATGATAATCAAGTAATTGGGATAATAAGATCATGCGATATTGTAAAATTATTATCTACATTATATGATATTAAAGTCTCAAAATTATACAAAGCAATGCAAAATCAACTAAAAGGTGTAACTTGGGAAGAATTAATGGATGCATCAGCATTAGTATCTAAAAAAACTACTGGTGTAAAAGTATCTCCTGAAGAATATGAAGACACTATTATGAATTCAACATTCGGTGAAGCAATTTGGGCTACTGGTGGATTAGAGAAATTTTTTGCAGGTTTAATCTCTGTTGGTGAGCTTGTAACTGCCCGTAAAGTTGGAAGGGCTAAAAGATAATAAAATAAAAGAATATAATGAATTTCAAGATAAAACAACACTTGTAACTGGTGATGCTGGTTGTGTTGGTAGTAATTTAACTAAAAAATTTGCAGATTTGAATCTGAAAAAATAATAATTTTAGATAATCTTTCATCAGCATATGAATGGAATATTGCAGACAGGGATAATATTGAATTTATTAAAGGCGATATTTTAGATGATGCAATTTTAAAAAGAGTTTTTAAACAAAAGCCAGATTATGTATATCACTTAGCTGCTCATTTTGCAAATCAAAATAGTGTAGATAATCCAGAAAAGGATTTAATGGTAAATGGTATTGGTATTTTAAAAGTATTGCAATATGCTCAATTAACTAATGTTAAAAGATTTGTTTATTCATCTTCTGGTTGTGGAGTTTATGGTCTTGATTCTAAAATGCCCTTTGAAGAACATGACATTTCAATTTCACTCCATACACCATATCAAGTAACTAAACTTTTAGAGGAACTTTATACTAGTTATTTCTATAATTTATACGAAATTCCAATGGTTAATGCAAGGTTTTTTAATGTATTTGGTTCAGGTGAGGTGCTGGAAGATATAGAGATGTAATTCCAAACTTCTTTTTACTGGTATAAAAATGGTCAAACATTACCGATTACTGGTGATGGTTCTGAAACTAGGGATTGGACTTTTGTAGAGGATGTTTGTACTGGGTTAGTTGCAATGGGAATTGAAGAAGAAGCTATTGATGAAGCTATTAATTTAGGTTCAGGTAAAGATCACAAAGTAATCGACATGGCTAACAGGGTAAATACATTAACTGGAAACGAAGCAGGTATTAATTATGTTGCCCGTCGTGATTGGGATGCAAAAACTAAGTTATTATCTTCAATTGATAAAGCAAAAGATATCTTAGGATACTCTCCTAAAGTTTCATTTGACGAGGGACTTGAAAGGACTCATGAGTGGTTCTGTGAAAATTGGGACAATATTCAAGAGTCAACTGAATTTTAATTTTTTGTGATTAAATGTCCATGGCGAATCTATGCATTTAAAAGCAAAATTTTTTTCATAATTTTGTTATTTTTAAATCTCCCTTTGTTTCAGCATTACTAGAAAGTTAAGTTTTGGGGGATTCTATTTATAAATTGGAAGTGTCCGATTTGGTACTGATTTTTAATTTTTAACCTTGTAGAAACCATGTCAAAATTTGAGTGAATATCGATGTATAGTAAAATAAACTATTCTCCATATTACTATTTGAATTCTAGACATTTAAACATTTTGGACTTGAGATTAATGGAAAAACAAATGGGGAAAAACTATTTAAAATTGGTTAAAACCAAAATAAATTGCTTGATTTTGTTGAATTAACATTTAACTATGCAAGAGGGATATTTCCAAGGTATTCCAGTGATTATAGCAATTATATTTATAATCAACCACAATTATTTACTATTTTATTAATGAAAACTTACTTAAAATCAACATATCGTGAAATAATTGAGTTTTTAGACGTTTCTGATAAAATAACCAAATTTCTAAAACTTACAAAGTTACCACATTACACAACAATCCAGAAATTCTTTGTCCGAATGTCAGCCACAAAATTGAAAGAATTAAACAATTTAATATTATTTATACATACAATAGATTGTGAATTGGCTGCAATGGATGGAACTGGCCACACAAGTGACTATGCTGACCATTATTACGCAAAAATAAGGGGAAAATGCAGAAAAAGTTACATTAAAAAACATATTGCAATCGATGTCGACACAAGAATGATCTTAAATTACGCAGCAAATCGAGGTCCAAAATACGATACACAATTCGCAATAGCATCAATAAGACAATTAAAATCATACAAACCACACTACACCCTAGCAGACAGAGCATACGATACAGAACCCATAAAAAAAATGCATTAACGAAGGATTAGGAGCATGACCAAATACCATTAAAAACACGAGCAAAAACAGGACATTACAGACTAAACGGCGCTACAATCTTCTGGCACGATGTTTACGCACGAAGAATGAATGTAGAAAGTGTTATTTTTGTAATAAAATGAAGATTTGGCGGTGGAAACTATAGTAGAAGTACATCACTCCAAAATAAGGAAACAAAACTCAAAAAAGTATTATACAATATTTACAGAGCATTACAAATATTTTAAAGGATGGTTTCTACAAGGTTTTTAAAATAAAGAAAAAATTTCGTGATTCAAAAACTAGTGGAAATTCAAATCACACAAGTTTTTGGAAGAGACAAACCCAAAAACCATCAAAAAATGAAAATAAAACTATAATTATAAATATGATGAAGTAAAATATTAAAATGTAATATTTTTATAAAGGTTAATTTTGTGATGCATCATGTTTTTTATTAGTGTTATCGTTCCATGTTTTAATGAAGAAAACGCTATTTTTGATTTTTATGAGGAAACAACTCATATTTTAGATAATTTTTCTAATAATGAAATTAATTATGAGTTTATTTTTGTAGATGATGGTTCAAGTGATAATACTTTATCAAATATTAAAACTTTATCTAAACAAGATAACAATGTTAAGTTCATTTCATTTTCAAGAAATTTTGGGAAAGAATCTGCGTTATATGCAGGTCTTGTAAATAGTTCTGGGGATTATGTAGTTATAATGGATGTGGACTTACAAGATCCTCCAAGTTTACTTCCTGAAATGATAAGTATTCTTGAGGATTCAGATTTTGATTGTGTAGCTACTAGACGAGTTTCAAGAAAGGGAGAACCCATTATCAGGTCATTTTTTGCAAGATTATTTTATAAATTAATGAGTTTTTCAGACGTGGATTTGGTCGATGGTGCAAGAGATTATAGGATGATGAAAAGACAAGTTGTTAATTCTGTTCTGGAATTAAATGAATATAATCGTTTTTCTAAGGGAATATTTCAATGGGTCGGTTTTAAAAATAAATGGCTTGAATATGAAAATATTGAAAGGATAAATGGTGAGACAAGCTGGTCATTTTGGTCATTATTTAAATATTCCATAGAGGCTATCGTTGCTTTTACAACCCTTCCTTTATCAATTTCAACATTTATGGGCATTTTATGTTCAATAATTTCTTTTATTTTAATAGGTGTTGTTGTATTTAAAAATTTAGTTTTTGGTGATGCTGTTCAAGGTTGGACTTCTTTAATATGTGTTATTTTATTATTAGGTGGTATTCAATTGTTATCTATTGGAATATTAGGTAAATATTTGGAAAAAACCTATATTGAAACTAAAAAAAGGCCGATTTATTTAGTTAAAGAAACTAACTTTAAAATTTAATATTTTGTATAAATTTTTATTTATGATGAATTAGATATAATTATTTAAATAATATTTGATTTAGTGATATAATGGAAGAGGATATTTTTAATGTTAAACGGTATAATAAAGAATTTATAGGAAAATTATTTTATATTTTTTCTTTTTTGTTTTTTGGTTTTATGGTATATTTAATTATTACTAAACCTTTTGTTTTTAATGATGATTGGTTTACAGTTGGTTTAACTTATCTTCCATTATCTGATTCAATAAAAATAACTGCAGCGGATGTACATCCTCCGTTATATTATATAATTATTAAATTTGTAACTTTTATTTTAACTAGTCTTAATATAAAATATAATACAATTTTTCTTTTAAAACTGCTTTCTGCAGTTCCATATCTTTTAATTTTAATAGTTTCTGGAATAAAATTGAAAAATGAGTATGATTGGTTAACTATAGGGTTATTTACAATTCTCATTGCTATCATGTCAAATTTTCTTTTAATGTATGTATCAATAAGGATGTACACCTATAGTGTTTTGTTTTTATTATTGTCTTTTTATTACTTAAATGATGTTATAAAAGAGTCTTCTACAAAATCTTGGGTATTATTTACTTTATTCACTTTATTAGGGGCATATACTCATTATTACACAGCAATATCCTCAAGTTTATTGTATTTTTGTTTATTAGGATATTATTTGTTTAATAAAAACCTTAAATTCAATAATAAAACTGAAATAAAAAAATGGTTTGTTTCTGTATTGTCTTTAATAGTTTTATATTTGCCTTGGATTTCAGTTTTATTGTCTCAATTCAGTAGGGTAAGTGATAGTTATTGGATACCTCCTATTGATATTAATAGTATAATGCATATTTTTAGTTATTTTGCTGTAGATACTGGTGATTTTTTTGTTCAAGTTTCTTGTTTATGTGTTTTAGCTATTTTGATGATTTGCGTATTTTCAAATTTAAATAAAATGAATGATATGGAAAAATTTTATATTTTAACCGGGCTTTCAGTGTTTTTTGGAAGCTTTTTTATAGGATTTATATTATCTTATTTTTTCCAACCAATGTTATATGATCGTTATCTTTTACCTGCTATTGGATTATTATGGTTGATATTTTCAATTTCTATCTCAAGATTATATGATTCCAATAAAAAAATATTTGTCATGATATTATGTTTACTTTTGGTTTTGGGTTCTGTAAGCTTAATTGATACTATTGACACTATTAATAGATATGATCATTATACAGATACAACTATGGAGTTAATTAATAATTTTGATAATGATACTATAGTGATTTATAGTATTGAACATGAGTTTATAAGATTCCATGAACAATTAAAAGGAACAAATGAATTCCTAGTTCCTAATAAAAATAGGCTTTTTAATCCTAATGATTATAACTTGTCAGTAATGCCGATTGATAAAATTGTAAATGAAAATCCTCATAAAGATATATATCTAATATTGAGAATTCAAAAAAGTAATGAAAATTTTGGAGAAGGGATTAAAGTTAACAAATCAGCTTATATTGGACCTTCTTTTGTAAAATTGGAAAAAATTAACTGATTGTTAATAATTAAGGGCATTATATGAGTTTAAAAAAAGAGTTAATACTTTATTTAATATTCGGCATTTTAACTACAATTGTTAATATTGTAGTTTATTTAATTTTTGCCAAGTTTTTAAATATTGATTATATAATATCTAATATTTTCGCATGGTTTTTTTCTGTTTTATTTGCTTATGTAACTAATAGAATTTGGGTTTTTGAGCGGAAAACCAATAATATAATTAAAGAAGCAACTTTATTTTATGGAGGTCGGGTTTTTTCAGGAGTTTTAGATACCGGACTCATGTATCTATTTATTGATATATTGTTTATTAATGATTTTATATCTAAAATTATAATACAGGTTATTGTTGTCATTGTTAATTATGTTTTTAGCAAATTCATTGTTTTTAAATAATAAGATGCCTATTGTGGTATGATGTTTAGAAAAGCTTGCAATGCTTTCAAATCTTGCTTTTTGAGTTCTAACTTCGGGTCTTGTAATAATCATGTTTTGTAAGATTAATTCAGTTCCAAGCATGCTAACAGTTCCAAATAAAGAGCTTAAACCTGAATAATGGATCATTCAATACTGTTTGTTAATTCTATAATTTACTTGCCAACAGCACCATAAATTGCAGAATCTCACTGAACAATAGTTACTAATTTATTTACTTTTATAGCTTCAGCAATTATTCCCTTGCTTTCTTCTAAATTAAGATAAGCGCTGCTGTAAACTTCACAATCATCTTTTTTTGGATTTAAAACTTGTTTATTTTAATAGGCATTCAATTTGGTTTTTTGTGAAGAGTGGATGAAATTTCTACATAGTATATAGTTTTATTTCAAATTACACAGTTTTTCATTAGCTTCCTGTGAACATCCTCCTTGGAATTATTTTTCAACGTTTTCTATTGCATATTTTACTGTTTCACCAGTATGTTCACAAAATTCTATGTAATGATTTAAATCAGCATTAACTTCATGAATTTTAGAAAGTGGAATTTCTTCATTAATATAATTTCTACTATAGTTAATTACTAAACTTTTGATATAAATGTTTCACACCAATGTATTGTAATATTGTTCTTTTCAATATTTTCATTGAAGGTTTTTTTGACTAGTTCTTTTAGATGTTCTCTGGATTTTAGGTTT
>NZ_LWMU01000050.1 GCF_001639275.1 Methanobrevibacter oralis | reverse complement strand
CAATAGAATTTATGGAAAAACTATTTGAAAAAGAATTCTATAGAATCGTAAATAGAGATTCCTACTATAAAAATTGGATCAGTAAATTCATCATGATTAACTAAAAAATTTTTTGTCCGAAACTATATAAAAACTTAAATCTTATTCAAAGTTTTAGCGAACAAAAATATGCAACAGTTCAATTAATGAATCAAGTATGTTCTAATGATGAATATTTAAGACAAAAAGTAGAAGAATTAAATTATTTAACTCCCCCATCTGTGAGAAAAAGATTTAATCCAATTCTTGTTGATGAAAAACAAAGCTATGGTCAGAGTATTAGTACAAATAATGAAGTGATGTTTAGTACAAGTACTCAAGAAGAAATTTATGTTGATTTTACAGACGAATCTTTTATTGATAGTGAATTATCAACTTGTAAAATAGAATCGGTTTTAGATGATAATGGAACTATTATTAAAAGAGCAATTTTGCCAAAAAAACAAGTGAGTACTTTATTTAAAGATACAAAACACCTTAGTGCTGATGGAAAAATCAATTCCTGGTGGTATGTTGGTTATGATAAAGCAAAAAATTACCAATTAAGACCTGATTGGATAAAATCATGGAAAGATGGTGAAATTCCGTCAGTTTGTCGAGCTCAAACATTTAAATGTGTTAATGGTGGAATTTTAGAAGCAATTAGTTTATCACTTCAAAATAATGGAGTAAAAAGTTCTAATTGGGGTAGTCCATTATATGTGCAAATTTGGGGCACTAAAACAAAACAGTATAATAAAACTGTATGGGATAAAAAGAAAAGAAAATCTGTAAAAGTTAGTGGAAAAGAAACAATTCATGTTCCTAATGGAAATATTCATAAACCTTTAGCTGAAACTTCTTTTAATCCTAGTAAAATGAGTCCCGGATTTGTTTCTATTGTTTTTGATCAACCATGTAAACTTGAAACTGGAAAATATTATACTATTTGTGTATTCTCTCCTTTAAGTCATTATGAGCATTGTCCACGAATTGGTGGGTGGGGACGTAACTGTGATAAAACAAAATATTCTGATGGGGATGCTTTTTTATCTATAAATAATGGTAGAACATGGTATAGGTATGGTAGAAATGATTTAAAAGTTGATTATAAGTTTGGAAAATACACTCCTCAAGATTTTGCATTTCAACTAAATATTAGGAGATATGGTGAGGAGTATGATGGTGAAGAAAATTATTTATATTTAACTCCAATTTTAACTAATCCAATTACTCATGTTAGTTTAAGTGCTGATGATGAGGGAGGAACAAGTGCAAGTCCAAATACATTTATTGTTTATGAAATATCCACAAATGGAAAAGTGTGGACACCTATTTCAAATCAAACAATAGCGTTAGAAACACCATCTCAATTATTACTTGTTCGAGCTAAAATGTGGCAAACAAGCCCAGGTAATACACAAACTCCATCTATTGATAATTTAAGAATAAATTTAGCAACTCAATTACCAAAAGAAATGTATGTTAGAACTCATTTCTACTCTCCAAAAACAAGTCCAATGTTAGGTGCAAACTTGTGGGGTAGAATTTATGCTCCATTTAAATTAGATCCAGATGTGGATTGTACTGTTGAAATTATTCAAAATAAATTAGTCACAGAGCATTTTGATATTATTACTGCAGAAGAATTAGATGAGTATGTTTGGATTGATGGAGTTAATCCTCCAAGTGATGATTTAGAAGAAAGGTATATTTATTTGATTAATAATCCTTCTGTTGTTCAAAGGTTAAAGGAACATAATGTTTATGTAAAACCATATGTTTTAGAGGGTACAAGATACATGTTTAGTTTTGAAGAAGGGCTTAAATTCATTAATAGTCCTAGTTACCCCTTAAAACAATGTATGATACAACCTCGTGGGGAAGAATACGTACAATCATATAGTGAATGGTTTGATTATTTATTTGATTATGATACTGATATTTTGAAATTTAAAACTATTTTAAATAATCAAGGAAATGTAAATGAGGATCTCGATTTACTAACAAATATGCCTGTTGGAAAATTATCAGTAAGTTATAATCCATTATTTGTTGATGGTTTAACAATTGATGAAGTTGGTGCCAGGATAAATGAAGATAATTGTTTGAATGAAGAGGGTTTAATTCTTGACTATTTCAAAGAAAAAATCATTATAAATGATGAAATTCTTGAAACTAGAAGAGTGCCAATTAGAGTTGCAGCAGTTGATCCTCTTAAAGAAATTATCTTAAATAAAGATTCTGACAATGAAAAAATATTATTTGAAGACATTCATTTTAGTATGGATTATATAAATAACGAATTAATCTTTGAAGTAAATAATACAGATACAACATCAACTTTATTAAAAATAGGGGATGAATTAGAAATTATTTACACTCCCAACTTAGAAGACACGGGTATTGCACTTGCTTATCATGCTCATAGAAAAAATACAGACAACCAATGTCGCATAAAATCAAATTATATTGAATACAAGGTGTAAAAATATGGTGAATTTTAAAACAAGAGTCTTTTTTGAAGAAGAACAACAAATCATAGGTGCAGAAGTAATTGTACAATCAGAAAATGGAGATAAAATTGGTGCAATCCAAATTGTAGATGAACAAGAATTAAATGCCCTAAGAGCTCAATTAGATGTTTTAGATAGTACTTACATTAAAAGAGGTGAATTATCTGAAACATTAAATAATGCTATGTTAACAACTCCGATAAATGCAACAAAATTAAATGGTTTAGAAAGTGATAAATTCGCAAAAACCAATCATAGCCATAATTACAGTCCATTATCCCATGCAGCACCAACAAATATGTATGGTGTAGGTTCAACAACAGATTATGGGCATTGTAAAACTATTGATAATTTAAATAGTAAGGGTTACCTTGCAGGAGAAGCATTATCGGCTAAACAAGGAAAAGTTTTAAATGATAAAATAAATAATGTTGCAAATAAAAATGGTTGGAGTAGTAAAAAAACTATTAATTCATTTGCAAGTTATTCTGTGAATCCTGATTTAAGACTTGTTTCATTATCATATAATCGTGAAGATTATACTGGTTTTAAAAGTAGTGGTGGTCATAAAACTTTACATACTAATTTTATTCCAGATGCATATCGTCCAGGAACTAGATTAACTATTCCTATTTATAGGGGTGATGTTGTTGCATCGATAAGTGGGCGAGATTTACTTTTGCATAGTCTTAGAACTTTCCCGACAATAGGGGTTCATTTTAAAATGTTATGGAAATATTAAATAATTTAATTCTACTCATCAATTTTTTTTAGGGGAGGAATGATAATTTTATGATTAAATTTATGAATGATGTTATCGTTAAAGCATCAAAAACAATTAGAAAAAATATTAAAGAAGGAAAAGGAGTCCCTACTATGTTAGTAATGATGGATAGTAATGGGAACTCACATAAACTATCTAAAAAAGAGGTTGCAGGGATATTTGAGGCGAGAAATGTTTTTATACTTAAAAAGGGTAGATTGCCTAATTATGTGACTTTAAACTCTACTGCAAACAATCCATTAGTGATGGATTATCAAAACAACAAATACAATTGTTGCCCGACTAGTTTAAGTATGGCAATTCAGATGTTATATTCGTATAAAAGTGAAAATGTTTGTGCAAAAGCATTAAAAACAAATACGGCCGGTACTGCTCCATTAGATTTGGTAAGTGGTGCTAAAAATCTTGGATATGAAGTAAAAAGAATTAGTAGAAATAAAGCAAGTGTTAAAGCTCAATTGAATATGGGTAAGTCAGTTATTGCACATATTCAGACAAAATCTGCTACTTGTTTAGGTTATGTTGGTGATTATGGGCATTATGTGTTAATCTATGGAATGTCAAGTGATAATTATAAAATCGCAGACCCTACTAAAGGGATAAAAACTTGTAGAACTGGAATTTTAGATAAAGCTACTAATGGACGCGAAATACACTATTACAGTGTTAGTCCATTATAAAATTATTTTTTTTTATGAAAAGGTTTGCACATGAAAAAAATCAAGTTTAAAATTTACAAAGGTATAAACCTTTTTTTTGGTTATGGATAATCTATTTCTCATGTGCAATAAGTTATTTTATTAAACTTACTATATATTAATTATGTTATGTTATAGTTACTTCGTGTGTTTTTTAAATTGTTTGTAATACTTTTTATCATGTTTTTTATTACTGTTAAAAAACATTAATACTCAAAAAACTACATTAATTATTTCTACTAAAAAAATAAAACATTAATATAAAAATAAGAGTGATAACTATAATGATAAACTTAATTAATGACTTTAAATAAATAATAATTTTGTAATTATCGTGTGATATTATGAGAGATAGTGATTATGACATAAAGCATCCTAGAAAGAAATTTCAAAAAACTGAAAGGGTGCCTCCAAAAGGTTATCATTGTTCTAATGACTTTTTTGAAGACATGTTCATGGATAAAGATATGATTTGGATGGGTCAAAATACAAATCATTTACATGGAGACATTATAGCTGATGCAATGGCTAGTTGTGTCAAAAAAAAAGAATATTGTAAATATCCTCCTCCAGAAGGATTTTCAGAGCTAAAACAATTAATTTTGGATGATCTAGGTTTTAAAGACCTTGATGTATTATTAAATGCTGGAGCTACTGAATCATTATATCTCTGTATGCAGGCCTTACTTGAAAAAGAAGACAATGTTATTTTGTCAGATCCAGGTTATTTTATTATTGGGGACTTTGCCAATAGATTTGCAGGGGAAGTAAGATATGTATCTATTTATAATGAAAAATATAATTATAAACTTACTCCAGAATTAGTTAGACAAAACATGGATGAAAATACTCGTATGATTATTTTAATTGATCCATTAAATCCATTAGGATCTTGCTATACTGAAGATGAGCTTAAAGAATTTGCTCAAATGGCTATTGAAAATAATATGTATCTTTTACATGATATAACTTATAGAGATTTTTCAAGAAAACATTTCTTAGTTGAAAATTATGCACCAGGTCAAACATTAACAATTTATAGTTTTTCTAAAATATTTGGAATGGCAGGTTTAAGAATGGGTGGAGTTGTAGCTTCAAAACCTCTTGTTGATGTTTTAAAAAATGCTGTTGTTAATGATTTGGGTGTTAATATTGTTGCACAGTATGGTGCTATGGCAGGTTTAAAAACTAAAAGTGAATGGATTGACGATATTAAAGAAACTACATTCCATAATCAAAAATTAATAAAAGAAATGATTGATAAGATTGATGGAGCATTTTTACCTGTTTATCCATCTGATGCGAATATGATGGTCATTGACTTATATGGAACTGGAATTAATCCAAAAGACATGTCAAATTATTTAATTAAAAAAGAAATTTTTACAAGGGAAGGAGAATATACAAGCGAATTATTTGGAGATAGATATTTACGTGTTAGTTTCTCTATTCCAACAAAAGATGTTGAAAAATTCTGTGAAGAATTTCCTAAGGCTGTTGAAGCTTTAAGAACAAATTAAGTTAGTGATATGAGAGTTAGATATCATCAGATTCTTCTTAATTTTTATTTATGTAATTATTCTTCAAATAATAAAACCGCTATTTCTAATAATCTTTGGAAAAACTTAATAAATGGATTTAAAGCTAATTTTATTTACCCATTAGATAATAAAATTGGTTTAAGAGCAGTTACAATGTAATCTATGGATGCAGCTATTTTAAGAAGCATTATTGAAACATCGATTAGATGAATGACCTAATATGGGTTCATGATTAGTAAAACATGTGGAATTTGTATTGCAAGATGTCCACATTCTGCCTTTTATGATGAAAAAATCATTAAAAAAACATGTCTTGCTTATAAGGATGGTTGTAGCAAATGTTTAATAATGTGTCCATTTCATAAACAAGATTATGAAAAAGTTAAAAAAAAGATATGAGAGAATGAAAAGGTGAGGGTTATGTGTGATAAAATTGCATTAATTTCTTGTAGTGGATTAAGTCCACTTGGGTTAGTTGTAAGAGCAGCTACTATTGAATTAGCTTTAGAACATGAAAATATTGTTGCAGCATGTATAACTGAATATTCTGCGCAACCTAATATTTGTAGTCCTATTCTGGATGACGCTAAAATTGTTTCAATCAGTGGATGTGGTGATGATTGTGTTTCTTCTATACTTGATAGAAAAATTATAAAAAATATTTCAGCTGATTTTGTTGTTAAAATATATGATTTACATCCTAATGATTCGGTTAGATTAGATGATGATGGTGAAGAATCAGTAATTGTTTTAAAAAAATATATCTTAAAAGAAATAGAAAATATTTAATCTGATAAATAATAATATTCTCCTTTTTCTTTTTGTTCACGATCTAGATAACTATCAAGTTTATTAACTCTAGGTCTTTTTGTTTCTTTATCTCTTCTAAATGTAATGTTTAAATTTTCTAAAAATTCATTCATTGAGGTTCTAAGATCAGTTGGTTTTGAAGCATGACCTTCTAAACCAGGTGTTCCATCAAATACCATTGCTCTATCAGATATATAATCAATAAATACAATATCGTGGTCTACAATAAGTGATGCGGCATTTTTACTTTCAACTATTTTTCTAATAACTCTCGCAGCAGTTAGTCTTTGTTCTACATCTAAAAACGCGGTTGGTTCATCGAATAAGTAAATTTCAGCATCTTTTGAAAGAGTTGCAGCTATTGATAATCTTTGGAGTTCCCCACCACTTAAACTTTTAACTGCTTTGTCTAATATTGCCTCAAGATTAAATGGAATCATAATTTCACTTTCAAAGATTTTACTTCCGTAACTTGGTGCATTCATGTACAAGTAGTCATTTACACTTCCTTCAAAGTTTGTAACAATATATTGAGGTTTATATGCAATTATGACTTCTTCATTTACTTTTCCTGTGGTTGGTTTTTCAACACCAGCTAACATTTTGGCAAAGGTTGTTTTTCCAATACCATTAGATCCAAATGCAGTTACTATTTCATCATAAAAAATATCTCCAGCATCTACACTTAATTTAAATCCATCATAATCTTTATTTAGGTCTGTGTAACTAGCTAATGGATCACCTTCATCTTCAGGTGTTGGTGGTCTGATTGTAAATTCAATAGGATTTTTTCTTATTCTCACATTTTCTTCTGCTAAAAATCCTTTGATGTATGCATTAATTCCAAGTCTAACTCCTTTTCTTCCAGATACAACACCATATCCTCCTGGTGAACCATATAATATATGAATATTGTCTGATAGTGCGTCTAATGTGGCTAAATCATGTTCAATAACTAAAACACTTTTTCCTTCTTCTGCAAGGGATCTTATTACACGAACTGCATTAAGTCTTTGGGATACATCTAACCATGATGTTGGTTCATCAAAGTAATAAAAGTCCCCTTCTCTTAATACTGTTGCAGCTATAGCTACTCTTTGAAGTTCTCCACCACTTAGATTTTCTATTTTTCTATCAAGGACATTTAATAAGTCTAATTCTTCACAAACATAATCAAATTTATTTTTTTCATCTACATTTTCAAGTAAATTTCTAACATTTCCTTTAACAACTTTTGGAAGTTTATCTACCATTTGTGGTTTAAGGATTGTTTTTATTTCTCCGTTAGCTAGTTGTTTAAAATAATTTTGAAGTGCTGAACCCTTGTAATATTCAATTACTCTATCCCAATTATTAACAGGATTTTCCCAATCTCCAAAGTTAGGAATTAAATTACCTGTTAATATGTTCATGATTGTTGATTTACCAATACCATTTTGACCAAGCAAACCTAAAACACTGCCTTTTTCTAAGTTTGGAAGCCCAAATAATTCAAATTGATTTTGACCAAATCTATGAATTGGTTCTCCAATAGCTTCAGGTAAATTGATGATGTGTATTGCATCAAATGGACATCTATTTGTACAAATACCACATCCTTCACAGAGCTGTTCAGAGATTAATGGTTTTTTAGTATTTTCATCAATAACGATGGTGTCTTCATCCATTCTAACACCTGGACAGTAATTGATGCAAAGATAATCACATTTTTTTGGTTGACATCTGTCTTTGTCTAATATTGATATACGAGTCATTATTATCTCCTTTTATTATAAAATAATCGCCACATATTTTGTTATGTATTTAATAATTTTTAAACTTTGATTAAAAATAGCTTTTTTTTAATAATTATCATCTATTTAATTTATAATTGTATAAGTTAATATAATTTGGTGGTTTTATTAATGTAATTTTAAAATTGTTTAAAGAATTAGAGAGTTATATTATTTAATAGACATTTTTTATAGGTTTTTTAGTCAGTTTATTAGCTATTATTCTTATCATGGTAATAATAATAAAATTTATATATTAAAAATGATACTATTTTAAGTATATAAATTTAGGCATACCTAAATAATATGCTTAATTTATGGTGGTGTTTATTTTGAATGAAAATGTAACAAATTTTAATCGTAAATGGAGTACTCATGATATTATGGTAACTGCTATTCTTTCAATAGTTTTAGGATTATTAAATATTCCTTTAACCTATTTAGGCTCTTATTTAATTGCTTTTCCAATTGTTTTCCCAATTATGATGGGTATTGGATTTTTTCCTCTGATTTTAGTAGCTTATCTTATACGTAAACCTGGTTCTGTTTTGTTATCTTCTTTTATTATTATGGCAGTAGGTGTACCCTTCACTCCTTATGGTGTGGTAATGTTAGGACAAGTTTTAATGTATGGTTTGCCATTGGAAATTGTTTTCTTACTTGGTAGATATAGACATTTTGAAAGTTGGTTCATGGCTATTGCAGGTATTGTTGTAAATGTTATTGGTGGAATATTGTTTTTTATTTCATATGGAATATTAAATATGGATATTCTAATTCAACTTATCATAGTCGTTGAAACAATAATTAGTGGGGTATTATTTGCAGGATTATTATCTAAATGGTTAGGGGATGCTGTTTTAAAAACAGGTGTTATTCGATAAAATATTTAATGTTTTAGCTATATTTTGATGATTTTATAGATCATTTTTTTAAAAAGAGGCTTAACAATGAATAATTTTTCAAAAACTTTTTCTTATGCAAAGGAATATAAAAATAAAATATATTTGGCAATTATTCTAATTTTTTTTAGTGTAGTTTCCGAGTTAATTACATTTATTTTAACTTATGATATTATTATTAATTTTATAGACAATTCCATAACTTTTGAACATATTATAATTATTGGATTTGCTATTATATTTTTCTTATTTTTAAAATCAATATTTTACATAAAAGGTTTGGATTTTTCTCATGAGGCGGCATATGATACTTTAATGGGTATGAGGATACAATTTGCTGAAAAAATGACTAAATTACCTTTAGGCGTTATTAATCAGAAAGGGACAGGCAGTTATAAAAAAAACTTTGTCGATGATATTGAGCAAGTAGAATTAATTTTAGCGCATATGATCCCGGAAGGTTTGCCTTATGTGATTATTTGTATCTTAGTTTTTGCCATGTTGTTTGTTCTTGATTGGAGATTAGGGCTTTTAACTATTGCTTCAACTTCAATTGGTCTTGTAGCTATTTTTTGGATGATAAAATCTGGCGTTGACAAAATGGTGTATTATTATGAGTCTTCAAAAAATATGAACTCTAACATTGTTGAATATATTGCCGGTATGGAAGTTATAAAGATCTTTAATAGGACTACAAGCTCATATGAAAAATATTCTTCATCGGTTGAAGATTATAAGAAATATACACTTGACTGGTATAATGAGTCTTGGAATTATATGGCCATATATGCATCTGTACTTCCATGTACCATTTTATTTACTTTGCCGGTTGGAACATTATTTTATTTTCAGGGGACATTGGCATTATCAACATTAATATTTGCGTTATTAATATCTATTAGTTTAGGATCTCCATTGCTAAAAATGGTGGTATTTTTCCCATTGATTCCTAGACTTAGTTATCAAATTACCGAACTTGAAGAAACATTTGCTGGAGAAGAGCTTCAGATAACTGATAAATCTTTAAAGCCTGAAAATTATGGCATTGAATTTGAAAATGTTCGTTTTGCATATGATAAAACAGAAGTTATAAAAGATGTTTCATTTAAAGTAGCTGAAAATTCAGTAACTGCATTAGTAGGAGAATCTGGAAGTGGTAAAAGCACACTTGCTAAACTTTTGGTTCATTTTTGGGATTTAAAAGATGGTAAAATTTCTATTGGTGGAGTTAATATAAACGGTATTTCATTTGGGGACTTGATGGATTTAATTAGTTATGTTTCTCAAGATAATTTTCTCTTTAATGAATCAATTATGGAGAATATTAGGATTGGAAAACCTACTGCAAGTGATGATGAAGTTATAGCTGCCTCAAAGCTTGCCCAATGTCATGATTTTATAGTAAAACTAGATCAAGGATACGATACTAATGTAGGGGATGATGGAAATAAACTTTCCGGTGGAGAAAAACAAAGAATAACAATTGCAAGAGCAATACTAAAAGATGCCCCTATTATAATTCTTGATGAAGCAACAACATTCACGGATTCAGAAAATGAAGATAAAATCCAAGAAGCAATTAATTCGTTAGTTGGCAAAAAAACATTAATTGTAATTGCTCATAGGCTTTCAAGCATTGTTGAATCTGATAATATAATTTTAATGGACGATGGTAAATTGTTAATGCAAGGAACTCATGAAGATTTGCTTGAAAATTCTAATAAATATAAATTACTTTGGGAAGCTCATGTGGAATCTTTAAATTGGGATATAAATATTAAGGAGGAAAAATAATGTTGGAATTCAACATGATTAAAATTATTAGAGAACTTCTAAATATTGCAGGAGATTATTCAAAAAATTTGAAAATAGCTTTCGTTTTATCTTTTTTTGAAGAGCTTTTTGCAATTATTCCAATCATGCTTATATTATATGTTTTAGACAAAATAATTTCAAACACACTATCAACAGATGCAATTTGGACCGTAGCTATTGTAATTGTTATGAGTGTGATTCTAAGGACAATAACAAGGCGTTTAACAGATAAATTTCAGGCTAATATCGGGTTTAAAATATTTGCTGATGAACGTATGAAATTAGGCAACAAATTAAAAAGACTTCCAATGGGATACTTTTCTGAAAATAATATAGGGAATATTACGGCTATAGCTACTTCTGATATGAGTTTCATAGAAGAGAATTCTATGATGCAAATATCAAATATAGTTACAGCATTTTTCAATACAGCTATTGGAGTGATTTTTTTAGCAATATTGGACTATAGGATTGGGATTATATCTTTTATAATAGTGATTTTAGCATTGTTTGCATTAAACAATCATGAACGTATAATGGAATTCCATTCAGGTATTAAATTAGAGGTTCAATCCCAACTTATTAATTCAGTTATAGAATATGTCAAAGGAATTTCCGTTATTAAATCTTTTAATATGGTTGGTAAAAGGGCTAAAAAACTAAATGAGGAGTTTTTAAAAACAAGAAATGCTGCTATTGATTTTGAGAAAAAAGCTATTTTTCCAAGCTTCATCTTTGATAGTGTTTTTTCTGTTGGAATTGGTGTAACCATATTATTTGCATCGTTCTTTGCACTTAATAAAACAATGGACTTGATTTTCATGTTGATGGTGGTTATTTTTGTATTCCAATTTTATATTCCTCTAAAATCATTAGCTGGATTAAGTCCTCAAATATATATTATGAAAAAAGCATTAGATAGGTATAAATCTGTTTCTAATCTTAAGCTACTTGATGAAAACGGAAAGGACATTGCTCTTGAACACTTTGGCATTGAGTTTGATAATGTTAGTTTTGCATATGAAGATAAAGAAATCCTACATAATGTTAGTTTTAAAGTTCCAGAACACAGTATGACTGCACTTGTAGGTAAATCTGGTAGTGGTAAAACAACAGTAGCTAATCTTATTGCAAGGTTTTGGGATATTGATTCTGGTCAGATTAAAGTGGGTGATGTTGATATTAAAGACTTGACTTCGGATAGTCTTCTTAAGAACATGTCTATGGTTTTTCAAAAGGTTTACTTATTTAATGACACTATTTTAAATAATATAAAATTTGGAAAAAGCGATGCAACTAAAGAAGAAATAATTGAGGCCTGTAAAAAGGCAAGGTGTCATGACTTTATAATGGAATTAGAAAATGGTTATGATACAGTAATTGGTGAAGGTGGTTCGTCATTGTCTGGTGGGGAAAAACAGAGGATTTCTATTGCAAGAGCAATCTTAAAAGATGCTCCAATCATAATTCTTGATGAAGCAACAGCTAGTGTCGATCCAGATAATGAAAAACATATTCAAAAGGCTATTAATGAGCTTATAAAAAATAAAACACTTGTAATGATCGCACATAAATTATCTACAATTAAAAATGCTGATCAGATATTGGTAATTGATGAAGGTAAAATAATACAGGAAGGAACTCATTTAGATTTAATTAACGAAGATGGCTTATATGATGAATTTTGGCAAAGAAGGATTAAAGCTAAAAGCTGGAAGATTAATAAGTCTAATAGTTCAATATGAGGTGTAATATTGATTAAAATTAATGATCTTGGATTTCAATATGAAAAAAATGATTATAAATCATTAAATAATGTAAATTTTGAGATTTCAGAAGGCGAAGTGATTTTAGTTTTAGGTCCTTCAGGTTCAGGTAAAAGTACACTTGCATTAACAATTAACGGACTTATACCTAATATTGTTTTAGGAAAAATGGATGGAAATGTTGAAATTTGTGGTAAAAATACTCATGAAACTCCTGTTCATGAATTAACTCAAAAAGCAGGAATTGTTTTTCAAGACCCTGAAGCTCAATTTGTTAGCTTAAGTGTAGAAGACGAAATTGTTTTTGCATTAGAAAATCTTTGTTTTTCTCATGAAGAGATGGAAAAACGTTTAGTCGAAGCATTAAAAAAGGTTAACATGTTAAATTATCGTCATAGGGATGTTTATAGTCTTTCAGGTGGTGAAAAACAAAAAATTCTTCTGGCTTCTTTAATTGCAATGCATCCTTCTGTTTTAATTTTTGATGAACCAACAGCTAATTTAGATCCTTTTGGCACTTTAGATTTTTTTGAAAAATTAAAAGACCTTAAAAAATTAGATAACAATACAATAATTCTAATTGAACACAAACTTGATGATTTAATGGAAATTATTGACAGAGTTTTAGTTATAAATAAAAAAGGAACTAAAATAGCTGAAGGAACACCAAGAGAGGTTTTTACTAACTATTCAGAGATTATTATTAAAGAAGGTATATGGATGCCTCAAACTGCTATACTTTATTATGAATTAGAAAAAAATGGTATAACTCTTGATAAAGTTCCACTAACCATTTCTGAGGCTATTAACTCTATAAAAAATCTTAAAAATTTTCCAATTAATAAAAAATCAATTAATTCAGATAAAACTTCCAATGAATTATTAATTAATAATCAGTCAGTGCTAAAAATAGATAATTTATCATTTTCATACGATAAATATAAAGTATTAAACTCTATTAGTTTAAATATTGATTCAGGCGATTTTTTAGCTATTGTAGGAACTAATGGTGCAGGTAAAACAACATTAGCGAAACATATGGTTAATATTATTGAACCTCCTAAGAATAAGGTTTTTATTGATAATAATGATATTTCTAAAATTTCTTCAAAAAAATTAAGTAAAAAAATCGGATATGTTTTTCAAAATCCAGAACATCAGTTTATTAAAGACACTATTGAAGAACAATTAAGTTTTGGATTAAAACTTAGGGGGTTTTCAGATAATCAAATTGATGACTGGTTAAATAAAACTTTAAAACAATTTGATATTGAAAATTATCGAAATAAAAGCCCTTATATGTTAAGCCATGGTCAAAAACGATTGTTAAGCGTTGCAACAATGTTAACTTTGGGACAAGATATTTTAATATTAGATGAACCTACTTTTGGTCAGGATTTTAAAAGTTCCACTAATTTATTAAACTTTTTAAAATCTTTAAATGAAGAGGGTAAAACAATAATCATGATTACTCATGATATGAGTTTAGTTGAAAAATATGCTAATAAAGTCGTTGTAATGAATAAGGGGAAAATAATTTTTGAAGGAATAACAAAAGATTTTTTCAAGCATGATGAAATACTTAAAGAAGCAGCATTGACTTTACCCCCTCTTTTAAAATTGTCAAAGTCTTTAGCAGAATATGATGAGAATTTAAGAGGTATTTCTTCTCCTGAAGAATTTTCTTATTATTTTAATCAAGTGGAGTGATTAATTTGAAGATTTTTTTCTATGATAATGACTCATTTTTAAATAGATTAAATCCTCTATCTAAGGTGGTCACTTCTCTACCATTTATTTTTTTAATTTGTCTTATTAATGAAATTTGGATACCTTTGGCGTTCATTGTATTTACTGCTTTCATTGTTTTAGTTTTAGGTAGAATACCTTTAATAAGATTTTTAAAGATTTTGGCTCCTATTTCGATTTTTTTTATTTCTATTTTTATTTTGTTTTTATTAGCATCAAGAAGTGATTTAACTGTGGGTTCTCCAATATTATTTTCAATTGGGGAGTTTCATTTTTATGAATATAGTGTTCGTTTAGGATTAATATATGCAATTAGAATTTTTGCTCTATTGATTCTAATATTGCCATTTAGCCTTACAACAGAACCAAGTACTTTTATTCGTTCTTTAATTCAAAATTTAAATATTCCTTATAAATTTAGTTATGGGGTTATGGTTGCTTTTAGATTCATTCCCATGATTGAAACAGAATTTAATGTTGTAAGATCAGCTCATAAAGTAATGGGATTTTCAGATGATAAGGGAATTTTTTCTTATTTTAATAAGATTAAAAGATATTCTATTCCACTCATTGTTAATTCTATCAGACTTGGTGGAAGAACTGCTTTATCTATGGATAGTCGAGCGTTTGGAGCTTTTGAAAATCGTACATATTTCAAAACATTAACTTTCAATAGAAATGATTGGATTTATATATTTGCATATTGGATTATCGGATTATTAATATTTATCGTTGCCTATAAATTTGGATTAATGGGGAAAATTGGCTTTTATATTGGTGAATTTAGATAAATAATTAAAATTTATTCATTCTCATTATTTTCAACATTATATGCTTCTTCAGGAATTATATGTGTTTTATATTGTTCTAATTCTCTAAATAAAAACTCAGAAAAATTTTCTATATTTAAAACTTTCATTCCAAATAAATTAGTAAGTTTGTTACAGGTTTGTTGAGGAACCTCTGTTAATAATAGGTATGGGTGGAGATTTTCAGAATTTAAAATTTTTGCTACTTTCGAATATTTTTCGACATAGTGGTGGTAATCCGATGTTTTAGATTCAATCCAATATATATTATCATCAACTGAAAATAGAATATCTAGTTCAAAATCATCACCGTTAGGTAAACAGATTTGTGGATTTAGTAAAAATGATACTTCTTTTTTGATATTAAAGTAATTTATTAATTTTTTAATTTCATACACAACATATGATTCTAACCAATGTCCTGTTAAAAAATTAATTACAAGGGGGATTCTATTGGGAGCTAAGATTATTTGATATTTGGGTGATTTTAAATATTTATAATAATCTAGGAAAGTTAATTCATATAAATTATGGCAAAATTGACAGGAATATGAGATTTCTTCCTGTGTAAAGTTTTTCATATCTATTTTAACACTTTCTCCACTAGATAATCTGGATTTAATTGCCTTATAGACCGAACTAATTTTTGAATAATTGTTTCCCATAAATGAAGCTAATGAGTATAAAACATCATTTATCTCGCTATTTATTTCAGGCACGAATTTTATAGTAACTCCTTTTTTCATTAAGAAGTTTTCAATATATTGTGAATCATTATTTATAGAATTAAAGACATTATTGGAACTTATGGGATTAGCATTATTTTTTAATTTAGTATTATGGATTTTATTATGTGCAATTATTTCTAAAGAGGTAGCTATCCGTTCCAAAGCATTGATGATGCGTTCATCATTATTTAATTTAAACTCTTCTTTTGATAAAGTTTCAGCAATTTTTGATATATCTTCATCAATCATTATTAAATCCCCTATATTTAATATTTTAAATTATTAAAATAAACTTTATTTAATAGATATTTTCTAGTTTTTTATATATAAATGGATGTTAATTTGTTTTAATTTTTTTTAAATATGGTCGTTGCTTTTTTATAAAATTTGAATGATAATTCTATTTTAGTATTGAAGGTATTGATTATTGTTATTAACTTATTTTTTCATTTTTAGAGCATCGAATAAGTTATTATTATTTATAAACTGGTTTTTTTTACTTTTGAAGCGAATTCAGGAAATAGCATTTTTATAATCTCTAACACTACTCATTAATCATTCTAATAATCAGATATAAATATGGTTGATTATAAAAAGGTTATATGATATTTTTAAAAAATATAAGTAAATTATGTGTATTTGTTATTTTGTATTTCTAATTTAAGTATTTTATAGGAAATGTTGCTTATTTATTGGCTATTGTTGTTAATGGTTAATCCAAAGTAACTTTCGATATCAAAATTCGTGTTTGCAATTAAATAAATAAAAAGTAGATGTTATTTTATGAAGCAGGTTATTATTGTCAGAACAGATTTAAAAATGGGCAAAGGTAAAATTGCTGCTCAGTGTTGTCATGGATCTTTAGGTTCTTATAAAAGAGCTTCAAGTGATAAAATCAAAAAGTGGGAAAATGAAGCTTATGCAAAGGTAGTTTGTAAAGTAAGTTCTCTTGAAGAGCTTATGGAGCTTAAAAAACAAGCTGATATATCTGGCATTCCTAACTTTTTAGTAGTTGATGCTGGGAGGACTCAAATACCTACATCAACTGTTACAGTTTTAGGCTTAGGACCTGATGAAGATGAAATAATTGACAAGGTGACTGGGGATTTGAAACTATTATAGTTTTAAGTTATTTTAATAATATCTACATTCAATTAAATGGGGTAGTCATTTTCATGATAAAACAGGTTGTTAAAATTGGTGGTAGTTTATTTCCAGATTATGCTATAAACTTGGTTGAAAAACTAAAAAATACTAATTCTCTTATTATTTTAGGAGGGGGAGAATTTGCAAATCTTATTCGTAAATATGATGAAATTGAAAAATTTTCAGCTGAAGTAACGCATTTTACAGCTATTGACTGTATGGATATAATAGCTAAATTAGTTAATGATAAAGTTAGTTCTACTAAATTAGTTTTTTCTATTGATGATGCAAAAAAGGTAGCTAATAACGGATTTACACCAATTTTTGTTGTATCTGACTTTTTAATGAAAGAAGATCCATTTGAATGTTCTTGGGATGTAACTTCAGATTCAATTGCAGCTTATGTTGCACACCTTTTAAATGCAAACCTTTTAATAGTAACAAATGTAAATGGTATATATACCCGAGAACCTAGTGAGAAAGGTTCCAGATTCATTAGTGTCATTGAAGCAAAAAATTTACTAACTTTTGAAGAATCTTCAATTGATTTAATGTTACCTTCTCTTTTAATTGAGTTCGGGACTAATTGTTGTATTGTGAATGGAAAGTATCCTGAAAGGGTTTTATCTCTTATTGATGATAATATAGATGATTATAACTTCGATTACACAAGAATAACAGGTGATTAAATGAAAGAAGTAGAATGTATTTCATGTAAACAAGAAATTCCATTAACAGGCACATTCGTTGAATTTGAATGCCCTATTTGTGGAGCAAAAATCGCAAGATGTGAAAAATGCCGTACTTTTGGTCATGCTTATAAATGTGAATGTGGATTTGAAGGGCCATAAGTTTAAATGGAGGATTTAATATGAGTGAAGTAGTAGCAACTATGAAAATCATGCCGGAAAGTCCTGATGTGGACTTAGAAGCATTAAAATCAGCTATTAAAGAAGCCATGCCTGCAGATGCAGAATTCCATAAAATTGATGAAGAACCTATTGCATTTGGTTTAGTCGCTTTAAACCTCATGTTCGTTATTGAAGATGGTGAAGGCGGTACTGAATCTACTGAGGAAGCTATTGCAGCATTAGCTGATGTTGCAAGTATTGAAATTACTGATACTAGAAGATTAATGTAAAAATCTTCTTTATTTTATATTTTTTTTAATTAAATTGTTGTGTGTAACAACATTTATATATCTTTTATATATAATCATAATTGTAGGTTGATTATATGATTAGTTATGATGATATTATTGAGGAATCTCCTTTTATTTTAAATAATTTAATTTCACTTTTGAAAACTCATGATTTTTACATTGAATATTACATTAATAATTTCACAGATATTTCCCCAAGTCAATATTATATGTTCATGTGTCTTTATTATGATTTAGGTTGGAATCAATCAGATATTGCAAAGGCATGTTTTATGGATCGTAGTGGAGTTTCAAGAGCATTTAAGGAATTTGAAGAAAAAGATTTAATAATTCGTGAAGTTGATGAGAAAAATAAAAGAGCTTATAAAATGGCTTTAACTGATAAAGGTATTAAAACAGCTAAATTTCTAGAAGGAAAAGAAATTGAATGGGATGAAATGATTTGTGAGGATTTGGATAAGAATCGTGCTGAGGTTCTAAAATTATTGTCTGATCTATCATTAAAATCTCTTAAATTCAATAGAAAAAAATTTAAATATTAGTCATATCCTTCTGATTCAAGATAATCATCAATATCATAGTTATCCTCATATTCATAATGGTCGTAGTACCAATCGGGATCATTTTTAGCAAGTGCATAAGGTGATTCATCAATGTCATAGCTATTGTATCTAGCATTAGGTTCATATGGTTCTATGTAGCTATTTGTTTTTGGGGTTTCATCACTGTTCTGATTTAATATGTCGTATATAAGTTCATCAAGAGTATAACTGCCATTTAAAATGATTCCATAAATGTTATCATTTTCTGGATAGTATTTTAAAAAGTAAACAGAATCTCCATAACTTCCAGATAAATATTGGATATTATTTCCACTAATGTTATATTTTTCACCAGATGATTTCCAAATGATCATATTTGCGTTATTTCCAACAAAATCTACAAAAGAAATATTTTTAGCACTAAAACAAGCTATTCCATTTAAATTACCATCGGAAATATTTTCTTCTTTTGTTTTCAGACAATCTTCAAGTGTAACTATTAATTTAGAGTCTCCACCAATATCTTCCACTATTTTATCATTGACACTTGCTTTTTTTGGAATTTGTGAGGACAGTAAACATCCAACAATTATTAAAAACGCTATAATCAATATTAGGAAGATTTTATTTTTTGATTACATAATATTTATTAATATCTTATACACATTTATAACTATCTATTTAAAATTAACTTTTAAATGAATATAAATTTTGAATTATGGCTAAATTTTTCTTTTTTACTTAAACAAACTTTAAATTGATCTTAGTATAATTAATAAGTATGTTAGAATTGATTGTTGCATCTTTTTTAGGCATAATTATTGGATGCGTAACAGGGATGATTCCAGGAATTCATGTCAACACTGCAGGAGCCATCATATTTGCATCCTCAACTTTTTTACTTAGTATTTTTTCTCCCGAATTTTTATGTGTAGTTATGGTAACGATGTCAATTTCTCATGCAATGATAGAATTTGTTCCATCTATGTTATTGGGTGTTCCAGAAGAAGGTACTGCCACATCAGTTCTTCCAGGCCATAGGATGGTATTACAAGGAAGGTCTAAAGAAGTTATAAGGATTGTAGCAGTTGGGGGATTTGGAGCTATTATGGTGATAATTTTCATGCTTCCATTTTTTTCAATTGTTTTGCCTGCTTTACACGTGTTTTCCAAATCATTTACATGGGTGATTTTACTTTCAGCATCAATTTTTCTAACATATAAGTTAACAAGATCATTTAAAAGTTTTGCATGGTCTTTACTGTTATTTTTATTGTCGGGAATATTGGGTTGGGTGATATTTCAAACACCAATTTCATCATCTGTTTCTTTAATGTGTGTATTTTCAGGTCTTTTTGGGATAAGCACTATTTTATTTAGCTTAAACGACAATTCAACAATTCCTTACCAATATCCTTTTTATGAGCTGAATTTGGACATTAATAAATATAAAAGTATTTTTGCAGGAGGAATTACTGGAGCTATTTTAGGTTTTCTTCCAGGTTTTGGTCCAGCACAAGGAACAGTAATAGCTCAATTGGCCAGTGGAGCTAATGATAATGAGGATGAAGATACAGTTAATTTTCTATTAGCTACATCGGGATTGAACATTTCAGACTGTTTGTTTTCATTGATGGCAATTTATATAATTGGAAATCCTAGAAGTGGAATTGCAGTATATATGTCTTACTTAATCTCAGAAATGTCATTAATGCATTTAGTAATTTATATATTTGTATCTTTAATTGCAGTTTCTTTTTCATTAGTATTAACATTAAAGTTAGGTGATTCTTTTTCAAGATTGATGGCTGGAATTAATTATAGGAAGCTATCAATAGGAGTTATTTCCCTTCAGATATTAATACTTTATATTTTTATTTTTTATTATAATGCTCCTATTTTCTACATGACATTAGCTTTAATAACTTCAATTGCAATGGGTATGTTGCCTCATTATTTAGGGGTCGGTAAATCTCATTTAATGGGGGTTTTAATCATTCCAGCAATTGTAATTTATATGCAAATGTTTTAGGACTTCTTTATTTCGATGTTGTTTTTTTTATTTTTGTGTTTTGTTGTATATCCTTTTTAGACCGTACACGATAGGATATAGTATGAATTTGTGTTTATGAGTATAAATAATCATTATTTGTGCTTATTTTGAATTTTAATGATCTATTTATTCTAAGTTTGATTTTAATTGTTCTATTAATAGATTAACTTCGTTGTGATTTATGGATGATTTGCTATGTAGTGATTCAATTTTTGAATAAGGTTGTCGTCAAGTTAATTGATTAATGAACTCTCATTATCCATAATGTTCCCCAATCCAACCTTGGTTATTGGGCCAACCACAATTAAAACAATACGAATCATCTTCTAATTCTTCTCCACAGTCAGGACACATTAGATATTCTTCATCTTCATTATTTGTTATATCTGTTTGAGTTGATCCTTTATGGCAAAATTCACATTCCCATAAATCTCCTTTATAATCAAAAAGTGTTTCACAATTTTCACAAGTGTAAAAACCTTCTCCCATATCATCTTTACTACAAAAAGGACATTCAAACTCTACATTCTCTTCATCTGTTTTTTCTCCACATTCTGGACATTCACACATGTTATTCACCTAATGTTTAGTTTAGTATAATATTCAAAATTATTTTTTAAAATTGTTTCTTCATACAATTTTTTATTTATATCTTTATTTCTGATAAAATATATATTAAGTTAGTTCACTAATCACAATCATAAACGTTATTTTTATATAATATTTAATAAATCTGACACTTTCATAAAAATCAATTGCATTAGATTAAACAGTTTCAATTCAATATTTAACAATATGTGCATGTTTTTTTATAAATCTTTTTCAACTAATTCGAATAGTTTTTTTTTACAAAAATTTTGGACATTAAATTCTTTTTCATGTATTTCGGAAGGGAGTTTTGATAAAATTATTCTTTTTTAAAAAAATCTGATCATGTATGCCTATTAGATTATAACAACATTATTAGCTATTTTATATGCTTTTTTAGATATTTCATCAATATCTGCTTTAGGAAATGCATCAATTATGCATAAATCCGCTTTTTCAACATTCAAATCTTCAAAGTTTTCATTGTAAATTTCAAAGTTTTCAGTTATTTCATTTATTTCTAAATTATCTTTCAATGTTTCAATAGCTTCTGGGTTTGCATCGTTGAAGATAACTTTCTTAAACCCATACTTAAGTAAATATATTCCTAATGCCCCTCCACCACAAAGTCCATCAATAGCTGTGCCTTTGTTTATGCTGTTATTTTCTAAAAAGTTGTGTAGTCTAATTAATTTTTCTTCGGTGGTCATAGCTACTTCAATATGATTTTTAGATTGTTTTTTGTTAAATATTAGCTTTTCATTAATTAATGTTCTTACAATATTTGTCTGCATATCACACCCACAAAGTAACTCAAAATGTTTAATTTTGGAATTTTTATCAAACTGTCCAATTGTGTCTTGCGGATTTCCTTTTAAAACTCCTTTAACTTCTGAAACTTCATTCATTAATCTTAAAGCAACTTTTTTGTTAAAATCAGGATGAAGTAAAATTAGTGTTTTTTGCGCAATGAATTGTGGATTTAATGTTGAGTAGTAAAATCCTGATAGGGGTACTGGTGAGTTTTTTCTTAGTGTGGCGTCTTCTTCTATGATTCTTTCTTCAATCATTATTTTTAAAATATGGCTCATTACAATATCAATTGGTCTTTTTTTACATTCACATCTTTTATAATTATCAGTTAAATCATTAAAATCAAGTAAATCTTTAAGCGGGGTGAATTTTTTTATTTGTATTTCCTGGCATTTTTCACATTCTTCAATTAATTTGATTTTTTCCTTTAAGTTGTCTTTTGTTGTAAAACAATCATTATCACATGAGCATTTTTGATTCATATTTTGATATTTGATTTTGTCTATTAATTATTATTTCCAAAGTAATAAAAACTTTATTAAATAGTATTACTAATCTCTAAAATGTAGTAAAAATCGTTGTAGGTTATAATTATGGACAATACTTTTGATTCAAACAATAATAAGCTCATACCACAATATGACGTATTAAAACAGAATTACTCTTCTGAGGAAAAAGTTATTTTATCTGAACTTAGGGAAAATTTAGTTGATATAGCTATATCAGATGAAACTTTCCAAGTTAATGAAGATAAATTATTAAATAATATTAAGAACTTTCTATTTGAAAGATTTTCTACAAGTAATATTAATAATAAGGTTTCTAATGAATATTTAGATAATTTATCACATAGACTTCTAAGTGATTTAATAGGATATGGTGAGATTGATGATTTAATTCAGGATGATGAATTAGAAGAAATAATGATAATTGGTGTTTTTAAACCAGTATTTGTTTATCATAGAAAGTATGGAATGATGAAAACAAATATTCAATTTAATGATGAGGGTGAATTAAGAGAATTAATTGATTCAATTGCAAGACAAATCAATAGGAGAATAGATCAAGAATCTCCAATTTTAGATGGGAGATTGTTAGATGGATCTAGAATCAATGCCACTATTCCTCCAATTTCTCCTGATGGGCCATCGTTAACCATTCGTAAGTTTAAAAAAGATCCTCTTACAATTATTGATTTAATAAAATCAAAAACAATTTCATTAGAATTAGCTGCCTTTTTTTGGTTGTGTTTTGATGGACTTGGAGTAAAATCAGCTAATGCAATAATATCTGGTGGAACAAGCTCTGGTAAAACGACCACGTTAAATGCATTAACTTCTTTTATTAATCCAAAAGAAAGAATAATCACTATTGAAGATACTCTTGAATTACAACTGCCTCATGAGCATGTTATTAGGATGGAAACCCGTCCAGCTAATGTTGAAAATAGAGGAGAATTAACCATGGATGATCTTGTTAAAAATTCTTTAAGACAACGTCCTGATAGGATAATTGTAGGAGAAGTTAGATCTAATGAAGCAATAACATTGTTTACAGCATTAAATACGGGACATTCGGGATTCGGAACACTTCATTCAAATAGTGCTCGTGAAACAATTACTCGTTTAACAAATTCTCCAATGTCTGTTCCAAAAATAATGATTTCAGCTATTGATTTTATAATAATGCAAAATAGAATTTATACCTCTTCTGGAATGTCTTATAGGAGAATTACTGAAGTTGCTGAAGTTGTGGGCATTGAAGAAGGGGTAGTTCAGTTAAATAAAATATTTGAATGGAATCCTAAAGATGATTTAATAGAAAATATTGGTGTTTCAAGTAAAACATTAGAAGACATATCTAAATTAGGAGGTAAGTCTTTAAATGATTTGTATTGTGAAATTGAAAATCGAAAACTTGTTTTGAAGCACATGATTCATCAGAATATTCGTTCTGTTAAAGAGGTTAAAGATGTTTTAGAATTGTATTATTCTGATTCTAGACGTGTTTTAAATAGAATCTTATTAAATGGGTGATAATATTTTAAATAATTTTTTTATTTTCATTGGTGGAGTTGTTTTAGCTTTTATTAATCTATTTAAAAATTTTTCACTAAAAAATGATATTAGCAGTAAATCTGATTTTACAATATTTTCTAAGTCAAATTTTCAAAGAGAAAAACAGGTTGTTAAAAAATATGAAGATTCTAAAATATATGACTTAAGAGAACTTTTTTTAAAGTATTCAAGAAATAAAATACTTTTAAGTGTTTTAATTATAATTTTTATATTAATTTGGAACATATTTGAAATAGAAATAGCTTTAATTTATTTAATATTAATTTTTATGATGTGTTTTTTAATAGTGTATTATCCTCAGATTCAACAAAGGCGAAGCTATGATGATTTAAATCCAGAACTTCCATATGCTTTACGTCACATGAGTATAGAACTTAAATCAGGTAAAGGGTTGATTGATACAATGTATACAATTAAAAATGCTAATTATGGGTCTCTTTCATCAGAATTCAACAGAGTTCTAGAAGAGGTTAAATATGGTAAATCTAGTGAAGATTCATTGCTTGAAATGGCTAATAGGGTAAAATCAGAAGGACTTTTCAGAGTTGTTCATCAAATCATTGGAACTTTAAGGACTGGTGGAAATTTAGCAGGTACATTAGATATTATTGCAAAAGATATTTCATTTGATATGCAGATTAAACTAAAAGAATACGCTCAAAAATTAAATTCTTTTATTTTAATTTATACCTTTATAGCTATTTTAGCACCTGTAATTAGTTTAATAATGTTAATGGCATCATCTACTGTAATGGGTGATTTATTATCTGTAAATATGCTATTTTTAATTTATGTTTTATTTTTTCCAATGGTGGTGGTTTTTATGATGGTATTTGTAAAAAGATTAGAACCTAAGATTTAATTGCTTCATCAATATGAGTAATTTGTGGTTTAATTTTAATTTTAGGCAATTTTTTTTCCATATGGATGGTTTGAAGTTCATTGTTCGTGTCAATTGTAACTTTAAAACCCATTTTTAACCAAAACTCTAATGCTCCATTTAGATTTCTATGAGTGTGTAAATAGATTTCTTCATAGTCATTTTCATTACTAAATTTTTCAACGGCCTTAAACAATTTAGTAGCTAATCCACAACGTCTATAGTTATCATCTACAAACAATCTCCAAACACTAGCAGTTTTTTCTTTTGAATATATATTTTCAAATTCTTCAAAAGATTTATCATATCCTCTAATGCCAATTGTACCAATAATTTGCTTAGTTTTACTATCTATTGATATAAAAAAATTGTTTCTCTTAGGCGATATATAATAATCATTAAGGTTAACGATGTCTTGATGGTATTCTGGAATATAATCATAATTAAATTCTTTTTTAATTTGTTTGAATAAAAATTCTTTAATTAATTCTATATTCATCTCATGGTTAATTTCTATTATTTCAATACACATAATCAAACCTTTTTTTAAGTAATAATTTTCTTTTGATTTTTAACATAATAGTAATAATTACTTTTTAAAATAAAGAAAGTATTACTTTTTACATTAAATTTGAGCATTTAGTAATAAATTATTTATACTATAAAGCTTTATTATATAATAAAATAAAGAATAGTATATAAAATTTATTATTTTTTTTTAGATGAAGTCATGAATTGTCATAAATACTGGAAAAACTTGAAGAAAATTACAAATAACTTATCAAGTTTTGATGATTTAGATGTTTACGGTGACTCTGGATTAGATGAAGTTGAAATTATTGCTCATGGTATTTGGATGTAATGTATTGGTATATAACAGAATAAAGGTATTAGCAGAACCTAATGATAGATTATTTTATAATATTTGGGAAATTGTTGTGAAAAAACTCCAGATATTTATAGGACATTGGAATAAGGGCTATTTATATTCTCCTGTTTTAGATAAGATACAAGAGGATTCCATAAAGAAGTAATGATGTTGCTAACAGGTAAAACAAACAATACTTCCATGCTTATAAGAAAATTAGTTTAAATTATTTTTTTTAAGAGTGTCTGCCAAAATTTAGTTTTATAATACTCTTATTAATTATTTTATCCGGAATTTTAGTTAACAGCTGTTGATATTCTTTTAAAACTCAAAAATTAAAAAAAATGTAATGCTGAAATTCAAAAATAATTAATTTTGGAGTATACCCTTAAAAAAAGTATTTAAGGAGTTAACCAAATAAGGTTTCAACTCCTTTAGATGCTAATAAACTAACAAAAGCACTTTGTTCATCCATAACAATGTTTCCTTTGGAGTATTGATCAAGTGCAGCATTAACCATTCCTGATTTTTTAACTGGATCTTTAGCAGATTTAGCCACGGCTTTAACAATTTCTAATACAGCATCACCTCTAGAAACTCCATTACCCCAGTCTTGCTCACGAATAAAGTCAATACCACTTACATTCATCTGAGTCCCGTTAACTTCAACGGGTGATGCAGCAGCTAGGATTGCATCTAAAGCTTCACTGTTAACTGCAACAACATTGTCTATTGTAATGTTTGTATTGTATTCTACAATTTCTTTAGCTAGTTGCATTCCCTTTGAATTATCAGCATCCCAAAATGAATCATGAAGTAACAATCGTGATCCAGCGCCTTGTGCTTGGGCTTCTTGAGGCTCTGAAGCAGTTGGATGGTACATTCCACCAGGATAAACTGCAGTATAATTAACAATAGATCCATTTTCTAATGAAACAAGAAACGCCATATCACATGCACCCATGCCAGGTCTTTCTTCACTTTCATCAATAGCACATACTAAAATAGTTTTATTTCCAGTAGCTAATTCAGAGTTAGATGTAAAGAATAATGAACCTGCAATTATTATGAGTAATCCTATTAAAATAACTACTAATATTGCAATAATTAGTTTTTTTCTCCTATTCATATTTTTAACCTACTATATTATTTTAATATTGGATATTGAATATATTTATTATAATACTTAAATATTGTTAAAAATGAGGAAAAAAGTATATGCTTGTTTGGATGATTTACACATATCCATTAAAATTATAAAATAAAAAGTTTATTTATTTAAAAAAATGTTATTTGCAATTACAGCCATAGAAAAAGGTGTATATCTTTTTAAGAATCCTTTTAGCTTTGTTTGGTTCTGCTTCAGCAGCTTGACAACATTTTTTCTTATTTGTAGTTTTTGTCATTTTTTCATCTCCTTTTTTAATATTTATTAATTAATAAAAATAAATGTTTGATTGTATTAGATAGGTGAAATTAAATATGATAAACATATTTAATTTCGTGAGAGTAGTTATATGCTTTTTATTAAATTAGAAAAAGAGAGTATAAACTAATTTAATAATAATCGGAGTGTAGTAATATGGTTTTAAACCAACAACACATTAGTAATTAAAAGCTAGGTAAATTTTTAGGTTTACCTAATTTTTTATCACCATGTATAATGTTGTCAAAAGTAATATATAAATCTTTTCATTTTTTAGGTGCAACTAAAAATTTAACCATGAGTATATGTTGTGTTCACATTAAAAATATAATGATTTTGTATTTTTTTAAATCATCAAACTCAACACTGAAGATGTTCTTAAATATTTTTTGAATATATAAATAAACACATAAATAACATTTTTAAAAATAGTATATTTTAAGTATTTTTTAGGATAACTAATCAAAAAACAAAAATATGTTATAAATATAGATCATTTAAAATTTTTATATATAGTTTTGGACAAAAAATATTTATATTAAATGTGACTAAAATAGTAATATGAGTAGAAATGCTTATATTAATAAAGATATCTCACTTTCTAAAATTCATGAAGTTAAAGCTGATTTAAAGCATTACATAGAATTTTATGAGAAAATAACATTTATTGAAGATATATATGCTGGTGAAACAGTAAAATATGCTATAGAGAAACGTGGAAAAACAATTCCAACTGGTCATGCATGGTTAAAAGCTTGGAATGAGGAAGGATTTGATGGATTACTCAGAAAAAAAGGATCTGGACGAAAAACAAAATTAACTGAAAATCAATTCAAACAACTAAAAGAAAACATTATAAAAAAACAATTAACAAGTGTTCGTGAAGTAAAACATGAAATAACCAAAGAATTTGGTGTAATTTATAGTGATAGACAAATTCGACGCATTATGAAAAAATTAGGCTTTGAATATGGAAAACCTTATGTCATACCTGCAAAAGCTCCAGAAAATGCCTCAAAACAGTTAAAAAAACACAGAAAAAATAGATTTAAAAAAAAGACATTTTAATATTTGCTGATCAAACAGCAATCCAAAATAAAAACAATACAAGTAGAATATACTACAAATTAGGAACAAAAAAATAGACAGACAAAAATAACTACAAAAATAAAATTAAATGCAAATAGACTATCAAACACTAAACAGCAATTCATTAATACTATTTCAACAAAATACTCCTACATTTGGAGAAATAAAATCATTAATCAATCTTAAAATTGTTAATTGCATAATATAAAGAGTTAAAATCAGAACTTAAAAATATTTTAACCGACGATGAACTAAATGAAAATAAGATTTACAAAAGATGAAAATACATTAAAAACATTAAAAAAAATGAATTTAATAAATTCATATCAAACAATAATAGTTCTAAAAAGCAATTTTTAGTAAAAATAAAAAATAAAGCAAATAAATTAAACCCTGAAAAACACATAAACATAGAATACTCAAAAAAAATAATCATTAAATCACTAAATAAAGATAATATAATCAATAATTTACAAAAAGAAAGAAAACTTGTAGTTATATTAGATAATTACTCAGTTCATAAAGCTAATTTAGTGATTCAAGCATGTGAAATATTAAATATAAAATTAATTCATTTACCTCTCCATTCCCCTCACTTAAATCCAATAGAACAAGTCTGAAAATCAATAAAAAAAGTATATGGCATATTATTTATTTGATACAACAGAATTTATGGAAAAACTATTCGAAAAAGAATTCTATAGAATCGTAAATAGAGATTCCTACTATAAAAAATTGGATCAATAAATTCATCATGGTGAACTAAAAAATTTTTTGTCCGAAACTATAAATCTGAATAATCAACTTTAAATTTCGAAATTATCTATATAATCTGGCTTTTCCATCGCGCAAGATACATATATGAAATATCCGTTCGTATTTTTCTTTCAATTTCCCTTGAAAACAATCCACCATAACACTCATCAAAACTAGCTTAAATAATAATTCACGCGGATAAACAAATTTACCGGGCTTTTCACGAAATTCCTAGTTCACTTTATAACAATCAATTAAATCAACCAAATTTTTAATAAAATAACACAGATGATCTTTAGGAATCGAATTTCGTAAGTCCAGGAACTAACATGATCTGATTTATATTATCATCTCTTAAAACCATGAATAAACAACCATAAATATTAATATCTATAATAAAAGACTGTACTTCATAGTATATAAAATTGGAATAAAAAATAAGCAAAATAAAATTTAAAAACAGTGCCTTTGTGTCAAATCTTAAAAATTAAAAAAACTTAACCCAATAAAAACAAAATTAAAAAATTTCGTCCCACCCTCCAAAAAAAAAGGTAATTAATATTTACGTTTTAATAATGGAATTAATATTAATACCATTAGTAACATTAATATTGGATTACCTGTTGCTTTTTCAATTTTTGTTTCTTTTACAATGTCTTGCTTTTCTGGAGTTTTGTTAGATTCTTCATCAGATTGGGACTTATTTATAACTTTAGTAGTGTTATTAACAGTGGAATTTGGTGTTTCGTTACTTCCTGCCATTATAACATTGGTAAAGTTTCCTACTTTGTTTGTTTTGAAGAAAATGGTGAAGTTAGCCGATTCGCCTACTTTTAAAGTTTTTTTGTAAATGAATTTGTTTCCAATTTTAATCCAATTTGAGCCTTTAAATGAGTCATATGTAAGTCCTTTATATGATTTTTCAATTACAAAGACTTTTGTAAGTCTATAGTCTCCTGTGTTGCGAACAACGATGGTAAAGCTGCATTTTTGACCAACTTTTACGATGTTAGTGTTGGAAATTTTAATAACGCTTAATTTAGGAGAGACTGATTGTGTTGTATTGTTGGTTGTGGAATTTGGTGTTTCATTAGATCCTACAACTACTACATTGGTAAAGTTTCCTGATTTAATTGTTTTAAAATTAACATTGAAGCTAGCTTCTTTTCCTACGCCTAAAATTTTATTGTAAATGAATTTGTTACCGGATTTGGTCCAGTTATTGCCAATAAAAGAATCGTAAATGAGGCCATCATAGCTAGACTCTTCAACAAAGACATTATTTAAGTTGCAGTCTCCTGTGTTGATGACTTTTATTGTGAAACTAACTAGATTTCCAACGATTACGATGGGATTATTGGTTAATTTAATCACTTTAATATGGGGGTCTTTTACAAGTGTTGTGTTGGTACTATTGGATAGTGTGATGTTATCAAAGCCGGATGTGGCATTGTTGATTAATGTACCGTTTTTTAATGCTTTAAATATTATGATTATAGATACGCTTTCACCAGCTTTTAGTGGGTTATTTAAAATCCATTTCATGTTGTTGTAGGTCCAGTTGCCTGTAATGGGTTTCCAGCCTTGGTATATTAGGCCGTTGCTATAATCATTGTCTTGGATAAATGCATTTTTAATGCTTTCGTTGCCTGTGTTGGTTAAAGTGATTTTAAATTCAACTGTGTTGTTGATTATGATTGTTTTGTTTAGTGTTTCTTTTGTGAGGTTTTCTGTGATATTTGCATGTCTAAATTTGAATAGTATTAGGTTTTGCCATATTGATGGTGTAATTAATGATGAGAAGTTATAGAATATTATGGATCCGTTGTTTAGGCGTTTGGAGGCGTTTATGTTAGGGATTCTTAAACCAGAATCGTATAATTCTAATACTTTTTTAACTAGTGTATTGTTGCTGTTTCTGAATTCGCCATCACTAAACAACCAAACAGCGTAATTTAGACCTGTGTGATTTAAATCTTCTTCTTTATTTACAAGTGTATAAATAAGTATTTTAAGATATTCTCCAACATACTCACCACTAATACTATTTCTTAATAATTTAAGACTATCATCACGTATACCATCTAATGCATTACCAAAATATCTTTC
>NZ_LWMU01000049.1 GCF_001639275.1 Methanobrevibacter oralis | reverse complement strand
ATATTATACAACCGAAAATCAGTTAATTAACTTATTTAAAGATAAATTTTATGAAATTATTGGCTTCAAATCATTTTATGAAAATTGGCTAAACCTATATGGTAAAAATTTTTAGAGAAAAACTATAAATAAGTCTATTAAATATAAATAGTATAATTGCTTAAATAAACTTAGTATAATTGCTTAAATAAATTTAGTATAATTACTTAATTGGTGGTAATATGGAATATATTAAAAGGTATGTTGATGAAGAATTAAAGGATATACTTGAATGTATGGGGGCTGTTTTAATAGTTGGGCCAAAATGGTGTGGTAAAACAACTACTGCTACTCAGTTTGCTAAAACAATAATTGAATTACAACATCCCACATTAGGCAAATCATATATTGAACTGGCAGATGTAGATCCATTGTTATTATTGGATGGGGAAAAACCATTATTGATTGATGAATGGCAGATGGCTCCTGAATTGTGGGATGCAGTGAGATATTCTGTTGATAAAACAGATGATTATGGTTTGTACATTTTAACTGGTTCTACAATTGTTGATAACTCTAAAATAAATCATAAAGGTGTTGGAAGGATCCATAGGTTGATGATGAGGCCGATGAGCTTATATGAAAGTGGTGATTCCAATGGTAAAATTTCATTAATTGATTTATTTAATGATAAAGATGTAAAAATTAATGGAATTACTTCGGATTTATCTTTAAGTGATTTAACTTTTTTAGCTTCTCGTGGGGGTTGGCCTGAAACATTGAACATTGAAGATAAACAAAAACAATTAATTGTGGCTTCTTCTTATTTTGATAACATATGCCGTGATGACACTTATAATATTGATAGTGTTAAACGTGATTCAAAAATATTTGAATCAATTCTCCGCTCTTATTCACGTAACATTTCAACTTTGGTTAATAATACAAGAATAATGGTGGATATTGAAGAGAATTATGGTAAAATTTCTGAACCTACATTTTATTCATATATTTCCGTTTTAAAAAACCTATTTGTTATTGAAAATGTTCCTGCATGGTCTCCTAATATTCGTTCAAAGCAAAAAATAAGAAAATCAGAAAAAAAAGAATTCATAGATCCATCAATTGCAGTTGCGGGACTCAACGTAACTCCTGAAATGTTGGTGTATGATTTAGAAACTTTTGGATTCATTTTTGAAACATTGTGCATTAGAGATTTAAACGTATATTCAGCACCATTGGGTGGAAAAGTATTATATTATAATGATGGCACCTTGGAAGTGGATCGTGTTTTAAAAATTGCTGATGGTCGTTATGGATTAATAGAGTTTAAATTAGGGGATAAAAGAATTAATGAAGGTGCTCAAACCTTATTAAAAATGGATAAGTTAATTAAACAAAAAATTGCTAATGGGGATACACATATTCCAGAACCTAGCTTTTTAGCAGTTATAACTGGTGATAACATCGCAAAAGTTCGAAAAGATGGGGTAATGGTAATTCCGATTGGCACATTAAGATAATTCTATCTATATCATTTGACAATAATTTTCAAAGATTAGTCATGGTCTGCACGGAATGAAACTCCAATTGCTTCAAACTCTTCATGTTAGAACTGCACCGTGATGTCTAAATTACGTTGTTAACGAAGTTTCAGAATCTAGTTTCATTTATACACAACAAAGATTATTTTAATATTGTTGTAACAAATTTAATTTTATAAAATAAAAACAATTTTTCTTTGGTTTAATATATAAATGAGTATATGCTTTATAAATCATATAATTGCTTAATATAATATTTCTATTTTCTTTTGGGAGTTATTGAAATAATTTCAGCATTATAGTCATGTTTTTTATTTATGAACATGTTTTTATATGAGATGTTTATTGATGATATGGAAAAGTATAGGGAAATTTATCCCATCATAACTCAAAGATAGTGTAGATGTAATTCAATATATTGGAAGACTTACAATTAGTTTTGATAAGATTAAATATATAAAAGTTGGCCTCATGATAAAATTTCTGAATTAAAAACTTTAAAAACAGAATTTGGGCATTATAAAGGACAAAAGCATTATTGAGGGGGTGATTATAATTTTAAATTAGACTTTGACTTAATTGATTAAATTCTAATTTATCAAGATGCCACATGTTTGTATTTAATAAAGTAGAACCATATGCCACAGTAAATAATCTTTCATAAACATATTAATCATTAACATTTTCAACAGTTTAATAATAATTAAAGATTTTTATTTGCTTAAAAATTGATAAAACAAGATTTAAATAAATTCTAGGCAGTGCTGTATTAAGAGTTCAATCATTATTTCATTTTCATTTAAAACTTTAATTTTATTTTTAAAATGAATTGATGAAAAATATAAAATAAATTTAATGAAAAATATAAAATTTATATCATGAAAAGTATAAAATAAAATATATGAAAAATATAAAAAAGTGGTTATGATGAAAAAATATCTGCCGAGATACACTGACTTGGAACTAAAAGAATTTTTAGAATATATGGGTGCTGTACTGGTTACTGGTCCTAAGTGGTGTGGTAAGACTACAACAGCTAAACAACATTGTAAAAGTCTAAAAGAATTACAACATCCTATTCATGGAAAATCTTACTTAAAACTTGCAGATACCAATCCCATAGAATTATTAAAAGGTGAAAAGCCGATGTTAATTGACGAATGGCAAATGGCACCTGAATTATGGGATGCAGTAAGATATTTAGTTGATGAATCAGATGAAGATGGACTATATGTCCTAACAGGCTCAACAGCAGTGGATGAAAGTAAAATCATGCATTCGGGGGCAGGTAGAATAAAAAGAATTGTAATGCGCCCAATGAGCCTATATGAAAGTGGAGAATCCACGGGGGCAATATCATTAATAGATTTATTCAATGATGAAAATTTAAATATTGATGGTGCAACCTCAAATTTAACAATATCTGATTTAATATTTGCTGCTTGTAGAGGAGGATGGCCTGAATCTCTAAAGAAAAAAACAAAAAAACAACAATTAGCAATTGTATCTAATTATATAGATATAATATGTAATAGTGATGTTTCAGAAGTTGATGGTGTTAAACGAAACCCTCAAAGAGTAAAAACTATCTTAAAATCTTACGCTAGAAATGTTTCAACATTAGCGACTAAAAAAACACTTATGAAAGATATAAAAGCAGAATATGGGGATATTTCTTTACCTACATATAATTCATATATTAATGCCCTTGAAAGGTTATATGTTATTCAAAATATTCCTGCCTGGTCACCAAATATCAGATCAGCAAATACCATTAGAAAATCCTACAAAAAAGAATTCATTGATCCATCAATAGCAGTAGCAATACTTAATTTAACGCCTGAAAAATTACTAAAAGACTTTGAAACATTTGGATTTATATTTGAAAACTTATGTATACGTGACCTACTAGTTTACTCAAGTTCAGTTAATGGAGAAATATTATATTATAATGATGATAGTGGCCTTGAAGCAGATTGTATTTTATATCTAAATGATGGAAGATATGCATTAATAGAATTTAAATTGGGGAACAGAGAAATTGATAAAGGGGCAGAAAATTTACTTAAATTAAAAGAATTAATTCGAAAAAGTGTAAAAAACAAAAAAATTGATTTAGAAGAACCAAGTTTTTTAGCAGTAATTACAGGTGGTGAAATAGCATACAATAGGGCTGATGGAGTGAAAGTTATCCCAATAGGATGTTTGCGATAAATGAGTTTACTGTATTAGATTTGTTTAGTATTTAATTCTGTTTTTTGATGGTTTCGATTTGAATTTTGTGATTGAAAGTCCGTCAAAAATGAAATTTTGGCGAAGACCTCAAGAAATAGTAGAGAATATTTTGTGCCTCAAATCACAAAAAATTCAAATCAAACAAGTTTTTAAAAATGGATGATTTTTAGTGTCATATCATTTAAAAAGTGTTTCTACAATGAAATTAATTATATGCTTTAGACCTATCTTCAACATGACCTATATAAACATATCATGTAATTATCCTTTGACTCGTTTATATTTAGGATATTTTTTTACTTTCTCATAACGAATATTATTGGAATCTTTTAATATTTCATCTAATTTTTCAAACAATCTTAAGCTTTTGGATTTTTCTTTTTCAATGTTTTAATTGCCTTAATGCAGAACGTTTAAATTCAATTTCCATATTACTCATCTAAATATAGCTATTATAGACATTGAAAACCGATTCACATAATATAATAAACATCCAGAAAACAGAAAAAAGCCGTTTTTTATTTAGTTTGTAATTCTCTTGTTTGTTGCATGATTTTCATGAATAACCTTAAGTTTCTAGGAATGTTAAATAAGATGAAGAGATAAATACTTCAAAGTTTAAAAGTTAGAATGTTAAACAACAAAACTAATGTGATGATATGGATGTTCCTCTTTACTTTTACTTAGCGTATAAAAATATGCCTAGACTAGCTCCAGGTAGTGACAATACAACACTAAAAGCCATTAATTTAGTTGAATTTGATCATAATGATGAGTTAGCTATTTTAGATATTGCATGTGGTGTTGGAACACAAACAGTGTTACTTGCGAATTTTTTTGAAAATGCTACAATTGAAGCTATTGATTTATTTAGACATTATATTAATGAAGTTGAAGAAAAAATAGCTTTAAATAATTTGTCTAATAGAGTTCACGTTTATAGAATGGATATGAACGATTTGGATTTTGCAAATGAAGAATTTGATATATTATTCTGTGAAGCTTCAATCCACATTATGGGATTTAAAAAAGCTTTAAAAGAATGGAAAAGGCTGCTTAAAGTAAATGGTTATTTAGTAGCATCGGATATTTCTTGGATTTCAGCTCCTTCTGTTGAAAGTCGAAAATTCTGGAAAAACAATTATGAAGAAGTTGATTCAATTAAGAATAAAATTAAGATAATTGAAAAGGAAGGTTATGAGTTTATTGATTATGCTGTTGTTCCAAAAGAGGACTGGAAAAATTATTTTTCAGCTTTAGAGAAAAATTTAGCCAAAATTTCATCAGATGGTTCTGCAAAAGTTTTTATAAATGAACTAAAAAAAGAAATATCAGTTTATATGAAAAATTCAGATGATTATAGCTATGTTTTTTATGTTATGAGAAAAGCAGATCATCAATAATGTCCATATCTAAGTTTTCTTCAACGATTTCAGCTAATCTATTTAAGGAATAGTCTTTTTCACTTTGATAAGGATCTTTTCCAAGTTCTGCTTTTAAACCTTTTTTAACTCTTAAATAGTTTAAAAACTCTCTTCTAAAATTATAATTGTGGAATATTCCATGGAGATAAGTTGCAAATATATTTCCTTGTGATGCTCCATCTATTAATCCTTCATCATTGTTTCCTTGACCTTTAGTAATATTCAATAGGTTACTAACATTATCAGACAATTCTGTTGTACCTTCATGTATTTCATAGCCCTTAACTTTCTCACCAGCAATATTTTTAAATATCTCGCCAGCTATACCATTGATTTTATCTGGTATAATGGCTTCTGATTGAGTTACAATTTTTTCTAAGCGACTAAACTTAGATTCAATATCAATTAATCCTAAAGCTTCAATTGTACCATGCTTTGATTCTTTTTTATCTTCATCATAAATAATATTACCTAATATTTGTAATCCTCCACAAATACCAACAATTGGAATTTCTAAAGATTTATCAATTATTTTTTGTGCTAACCCACTTTTAAAAAGTGCATGAATATCTTCGGTGGAATTACGAGTACCTGGAATAATGATTGCATCAACATCTCCAATATCATCATTTATTCCAATCATTTTAATTCCAACATCTTTTTCATATTCAAATGGGTCAATATCTGTAAAATTGGATATTTTAGGAAGTCTAATAACTCCTATTGTAATGTCTTTGTTTTCTGCAAATTCATGAGTGGTTAGTGAAGCTGAATCCTCTTCTGGAAGTTTTAAAGTTTCATCATAAGGCAATACTCCTAAAACCGGTTCACCAGTAATTTCTTCAATCCTATCAAGACCGGGTTTTAATATATCTAAATTGCCTCTAAATTTGTTAATAACGGTTGCTTTTAGTCTAGATCTATCGTAATCATCAAGTAAAACATATGTTCCGGCGATAGCTGCAAAAACTCCACCCATTTCAATATCTGCAATTAAAATAACATTGGCATCTGCAAGATGTGCAATTTCCATATTTGCAATATCCTGATCACGCATATTGATTTCAGCAGGAGAACCAGCTCCTTCAATAATAATGACTTCATATTCTTCTTTTAATTTATTAAAACTTTCTTTTATAGCGTTTAGCGCAGTATCATGGTATTTATGCTGATAATCATAGAAATCCATATCTCCAATAGATTTTCCTTGGATTATAACATTTGATGTGAAGTCTCCTTTTGGCTTTAATAAAATTGGGTTCATATGGATACTAGGTTCAATCATTGCCGCTTCTGCTTGTAACATTTGGGCTATCCCAATTTCTCCATTTTCCTTAGTAGTATATGAATTTAAAGACATGTTCTGAGATTTAAAAGGAGCTACTTTGTATCCTCTATTTTTATATATTCTACACAAAGCAGCTACAAGCATGCTTTTACCGGCATTTGATGAGGTTCCTTGAACCATGATACATTTTGTCATGATGAGATATATTGTTGTTTATGTTATAAATAAATTTTAATTTAAAAAAAGTATAATTTATCTTGTTAATTAAAGTCAACTAAAAAAATTTAAAAGCAACTTAATTTAATATAATATTATTAAATAATTATTATTTAAATATTGGAAAAATATTATAATTTTTATTTTTTCAATAAATATGATAAAATAATGGAGGATAAAAAAAATGTTTAAGTTAAATAAGTATATCTTAATTTTAGCTATTTTCATGGTTCTAATCATGATTCCATTTTCTTTTGCAGAAGAAAACTCAACTGATCTTCAAGGAATTAATAATGACGATTCAATAGCTATTAATACAGATGATGAAAGTCAAAATTTAGAGGTTTCTAATGATGAAGTGTTAAGTAAAAGTAGTTCTATTTATTTAAGTCCAAATGGTAATGATGCTAATGATGGAAGTCAATCTAAACCTGTTGCAAGTTTAAATAAAGCTCTTTCATTGGTTTCTTCAGGAGGTACAATTAATGTTGCTAAGGGACATTATAATGTAAATTCCGTTTCTATTACTGACTCTGTTAAAATTCTTGGTCAAAATGGGGCAATATTTGATGCTGGAAATTATGGAAGAATATTGCAGATTTCAGTTCCAGGAAAAAGTGTTGTAATTTCCGGTATTAAGTTTATTAATGGTAATGTTAAAGATATTGAGAAGGATAAATGGGGTGGAGCAATTTTAATAACTAATAATGTTACTGGAACTTCAATAATGATTTCTAATAATCAATTCCTTAATAATGTTGCCTATGCTGGAGGAGCAATATATGTTGTAGGTAATTCTTATGGTAGTGTAATTATTAAAAATAATGTATTTGATAAATGTAGTGCTGAGTTTGGTGGGGTAATATCAACAGAAAATAAAGTGCATGTTAATATTATAAATAACCATTTTAAAAATTCATTTGCTAATTATGGAGCTATAGTTGATTATGGTGAAGGCAGTATTAGCTTTTCAAAAAATACAATTTCAAATTGTAAAGCATTTAAACAAGGAGATTATATTTACAGTTTTAAACATAAAATAGCTAAAAACATTGGATTTTCTATTAGTGCAGGTAATATAGTTAGAGGTTATAAAAGTGGTTTAGATTATAAAGCTATCTTTTATGATATAAATGGTAAGGCTTTAAAGAACTATAACGTTCATTTTAAAGTAAAAGGCAAAACATACAAAGTAAAGACAGATTCAAAAGGTGTTGCCAAATTATATATTAAATTAAATGTTGGCATACATAAAGTGGAGATTACCAATCCTGAAACTGGTGATAAAATAGATTATTATGCTTTTATCCTAAAAAGAATTGTAGGTAATAAGCCAATAACTATGATTTATGGTGATGGCTCTAAATATACTGTAAGAATTATAGGGGATAATGGTAAGTTTGTAGGTTATGGTAAAATAGTAACTTTTAAACTTAATGGTAAATCTTATAAGGTTAAAACTAATAAAAATGGTTATGCCTCTTTAAAAATAAGTTTACCTCCTAAGAAATACAATATTAAAGCTATATATAAGGAATTTAAAGTATCTAATAAAATAAAAGTTAAACCAATTAAACTTTATTCAAAATGGTGGCTTTCAAATGGAAAACCTATAGTTGGTAAAACTGTTATTTTCAAAGTTAAAGGGAAAGTATTTGCAAAAGTAAAAACTAATAAATATGGTTATGCTTATGCGAATTTGAAAAAACCTTTAAAAAGAGGTGCTTATAAGGTTACTGCCAATTGTGGAGGCAAAGTAGCTTCAATGAAAATTAGAATAAAATAGAAGTTTCAATTTACTTCTGTTATTTTTTTTTCGATAATTTAATATATACTAATAACAAATTATTTTTTATGACTAAAATTTGTCCAGATTGTGGATCTTCAATGAAAGATGATTGTAAATTTTGCTTAAATTGTTCTTGTGATTTAAGGTTTATTTCAAAAAGATTGTTCTGCACAAATTGTGGTGCTGAAGTTGATTCTAATTCTCCTTTTTGTTCTTCATGTGGTCATAAAGTATATAAACCTAATAAAAATATCTTTTGTCCAAATTGTGGAAGCAAAGTAAAAGATGGATCACTATTTTGTGGAAATTGTGGTAATAAGTTAGAATAGTGCATTTAATATTGTAAAATATTATTAATAATTATAGGGACTGTCAATTTGTTAGCTCTTGGTCATATTTTTTTAGTTTTTTTTCTTTTTCTTTGATTCTTTTGTGTTTGTGAAAAGATTTAAATATTAGTTGTTGTTTTCTTGTTGTGATGGGTTTTAATACTAGTTTTTTGTGTTTTTTATTTCTTTTTAAATCTTTCTAATTTTTGATTAACTGGTTGATTTTTTTCTTAAATTATTTTTTACCATATTTTTGTAATTATTTTCTTAATTTGAGCAATAATAAGTTTTATATAGGTTGGAAGACAAATATTTATACATGAAACAAAAAAACAAATGCCTTCCATATCTTATTTTTAGATGGCAACCAATATATATTTAACTATTTCGAATGTTGATCTTGTTAGAAAAAATGATGATGAAAGAGTGCAATGTAGTTTTGGTGATGAATACTGTTCAATTTTTTTTGTATATTGATGGTATTCTATGATGAAGATTGCGTTTATTAACAAAGATGGGGTTATTGAGTAATCCATGATCCTCATTGTAAATCATTGTTTTTCTCATGATGTTATTAAAAAATCTTATAATAAGCGTAAAATCTATTTAGAAAACGGAATTAGTGTTTATTATTAAAGTCAAGTGATATACTTTGTAAGAAATGTAGAAATATTATAGTCAAGTATTAGGCTTAATAGGAATTTTATGAAGATTTCTGTAATTTTTCAACTAAAATGAAAAACAAGGCAATTGAGTTGCGAAAAAGATGGTTGGGATTCATTAAGAAATCTTTCTTGGACTATTTAATGTTTTTAATAGCATTAATATGTCATATGAAACGATATAGAAAATCTCTTTTAACTTTCGATGGATTGTTATTATGTTAACACCGATATGAAATTTTCACCTTTATGCTGCTTATGACTGTACAGTGGATTATGAATTGAGCGAAAATGGTATTATAGACATATATTATATTGATTTAATTAATCGAATGCCTATTGCAGAGTTAATATAGTGAAAAAAGAATGATTCTGCAACAACAAAAAAATTTTATAAAAAACAGCATCAAAGCAACAGAGTCCATTGCAATTGTAACGGATTTAAAACCAGGATATGATAAAATAATGAGAGAAATTGGATTTGATCACCAACACTGCACATTTCACTTAAGTATTATAATATCAATGAAGAACTTAGAGAAGAACTAAAGCAAATACGCAAAGAATATGAAAGCAATCTAAAAAAAAACAAAACCCTAAACTACTCAGAAACACAAATCAAAAAACAATCCAAAAACATGATAAACAACTACAAAATAGAAATCAACGAATATTATAAGCATATTTTACAAATTATTCAAAAAAGAAACCTACGAAGAAGCAATATGAATACATCAATTTCCTAAAAGAAAAATTAATAAACTTATCCACCAATTCTAGCAAAATACTTAAAGAAAAAATTCTTCCCAGAATTACAAAAAATACATTACAATTCCTTAAAAAAAAGACACAAAGGAAAACTAGACTGTACTAACAATCAAATAGAAAATTACATTGGAAATACAATGCCCCAAGCACATAAAAAGAAATTTAGAACATTAAAAGGAATATTCAACCAGATAATGCACCAAAAAGATGGCTGGATCGAAAAACGAAAACAAGAGCTAACAAATTGACAGTCCCCTTTTTTTAAAATTAATAAATATTAAATAGCAACTTTTAGTATATATTATATTGGTTACTAAAATTTTAATCATCTCTCGGTGTTTACTATTTTTTGTAGCCAGTGTGTGGGGTGAGAAGTTGCCGCTTCTACGACCCCAATGCTCTTTTTCTACAATAACATTAAATTATTCATCTAATAATTTTGGGTTTTTTGATGTTTTTTCACTTACTACTTTTTTACCAGTATTTGCTTCCAGTTCTCTGCGTGCATTACCAGCTATGTTTCCTCCACGTTTAGCAACAATTTTGCTTTCTTTGAAACCTTCTGGATTTTCACTTTTACTAATTTCTGTGGTGGCTAATTCACCTAACATAGTGATAATTAATTCTGCATTAGTCATATTATCCCGTAAGCTTTCTTTACGTAAACTTTTATACTGTTTATGTTGTTTAGTAGTTAATCCAAAAGAAGCTTTACTAATTTCATTAGTTAATATTGCATATTCTAAACCTTCTTCAATACCAGACCTATCCCATTCAGCAGTTAAGTCTTTTCTAGTTTCAATACTTCGCATTCTTTGAGTAATCCAATCTTCACTATAACCTTTTTTACGATAGGTACTTATTGCTCTTTCAATTGCTAATTCAGGGTCTGCTATTTCATCAAGTCTTTCACTACCTACTTGAGCTAACCATTGTTTGAATGGTTCTGCTTTTTTAGAAGGGATAGATTGTATGATACGGAATAAATCTTTAGTATTTGCAACATCAGTTTCACGTAATTTACCATCTTTAGCAGGCATTTTCAAATGTCGACAATTTGTCGACAGATCAACACCATTTTCTAATTCACGTTTTTTTAAACGATACCAATAATCTCGTGGTTTGTTACTGTCAGTTAATACTGCAATAACATCTATTACTGAAAAGTAATAATCTTCAATTTCATCATCCCATTTTGCTCTTATTTCTTGGGATTCAAATAATTTAATACTATTTTTATCATCACTCATTTTTAACCCATTTTTATTTTTTAATATTTTATTCGTAATCTTTATCAATTTGATCCCAATAAGATTTACCTTTTTCTGAACCATAAATTCTTACATATTCATGTCCATTTTCTTTTTTTACTGGTTGATCATGATGATAGGCCCAATCACCATCTCCTTTTTGGGATTTATCTCATTTTTTAACATAATCATCAGATCCGTATTCAGGTTCATCTGAAGAGGAACTGTAACTTGATTTTTCTGTATTAGTAACTACGGGTTCATCACTTGCAGTTGAATTTATTGTTTTATTTTTAATGTTTGTTGTAGTATTTTCTGTAATATTTGTTGTGTTGTTTTGCTTGTGTTTTGTTGATAGGAGTATTATCTGTTAGTATATATGTTGCTCCTGCGACTATAATGCAAGTAATTATTAATATTATAATTATTTTTTTAGTCTCCATAATTAATATCCTCAGTTTTTTTATCATGATTTTTTTCTTAGTTTTAATTTTTTTGTTTTAAATGTTAATAAATGTTACTATTCAAATATTTTCTATAATGAAAGTTTATTGTTCAGTATTTTAATTAAAAACATGTTTATTTGTTCATGTGTGAAAAATGAAAGACAATGTGTTTGAAAATCAAGCGTTCAATGAAAATAATAAAAAATTAATCAAAAACATGAAAACAACATTTATCACGAAAATAACTCCTCAAACTCATCATCACTCACAAAAGCAGATGACTTTTTAATTGTATCCTGTATTTTTTTATTAATACGATCATCAATATTATCAACAAAATCTTCATATTTACTAATAACATCATCTTTTTTCTTATTTTCCTCTTCAAGTTTAACAAACTCAGGACTTTTAACATCTAAACTATTAACTTCAGAATTAATAGTGACTGCACTTAAGTGTTGAATATATTTTTGTTTAAGTTTATCAGGATCATCAAAAAAATATGATTCGTCAGTTTTTGTTTTTGATTTTCCTTGCATACTATTAACATCATCTTTACTCATACCATCATTCAGTAATGCTGAAGCATGAAACTTCCTTAACATATGAGGTCTAAATCTATTGTATGTTCCTTTTTTACCAATCCTAAATGGTCATTTATTTGAGCAAACTTTGTACTAATATGATGTAAACCAATATCAAATAATGGTTCTTTAAGATCATATTTGTTATGACAACGAATTATTAAATAATATGCAATTTTTTGAGAGGCTTCAGGGCTACAGAAAGTATAATAATATTTATTAGTTTTCTGACGTTTTAAACGAAAAGTTGGAACTACATCTTCATTATCCACTAAGAATTTTAATATTTCATAAAAATCAACTTGATTTATATAATCTGATACGCTTTTTATATAGTCAGCAATAGTAAGATTTAAAGTTTCTCTTCTACTGCAACCACTTGAAACCATGAATAATATTATGGCTTGAAGTAATGGAGTTGTTATTTCTAAAGATTGTTTTATTATTTCTTTATCAATTAAGTCTTTGAAACTAATAGGTACTGGTAAATAACTATTTTTAACATTATTAATAAAAATTAATAGTGCTTATGGAGAAAAAAGTATTCGAAAATTTAAATCTTTTAATAACTTTTATTTACTAAAATAGAAAAGTTTTTATATGTATAAACAATAATAATATTTAAAAAATATAAAATCAATATATTTTAGTGATAAACAGGAGGTTTATTTTATGAAATTTGAAGAACAAGAATCAATAGATGATTCTTTAGAAGAAGTTGGAGCAGAGACAGAAAACAGCTCTAATGAAGAAACTAAACCGATGTTAGATTATGATTATATTAAAAGTTCTGAAGATATTGAAGTTCCTCCTTTATTAATAGATCAAGTAATTGGACATGAAGAGTCAATTGAAACTATTAAAAAAGCAGCTAAACAAAGAAGGAATGTTTTATTAATAGGAGACCCAGGTGTAGGTAAATCTATGCTTGCGAAAGGTATGGCACAAATATTACCTCATGAAACTCTCCAAGATATTTTAGTATATCCTAACATTGAAGATAATAATCATCCTTTAATTAGAACAGTACCTGCAGGTGAAGGTAAAAAAATTGTAAAGGTAAATAGAGGGTCTGCAAAGGGGCATGAAGAGAGAAAAACAATGATTACTATGTTTGCAATTGCAGCTGTTGTTGTTATTGGATTTATGTATGGAAGATTGCTTGAAGCAATTATTGCTGCAGCATTAATATTATTAATTTCACTTCAAATTAAACCTAAATCTAATAATGCAGCTCCTAAATTACTTGTAAATAATGAAGAAAACAGATTTGCTCCATTTATGGATGGGACTGGTGCTCATGCAGGAGCTCTTTTAGGAGATGTACGTCACGACCCATATCAATCAGGAGGTCTTGGAACCCCAGCACATGAACGTGTAGAAGCAGGTATGATTCATAAAGCTCACAAAGGAGTTTTATATATTGATGAAATGGGTACAATGTCTATGAAAACTCAACAAGAGTTATTATCTGCAATGCAAGAGAAAAAATATGCTATTACGGGCCAAAGTGAAAACTCAAGTGGGGCAATGGTAAGATCCCAATCAGTACCGTGTGATTTTGTTTTAGTAGCTTCAGGAAACTTGCAAGTTTTAGAAGGAATGCATATTGCTATGAGGTCTAGAATCAGAGGATACGGTTATGAAATATTCATGAAAGACCACATGGATGATACAGAAGAAAATAGGAAAAAATTAGTTCAATTTGTAGCTCAGGAAGTTAAAAACGATGGAAGAATCCCTCACTTTGCACCAGATGCAATAAATGAAATTATCATGGAAGCTAAACGTAGATCTGGTCGTCAAGATGCTTTAACTTTAAAATTAAGAGACCTTGGTGGACTTGTAAGATCTGCAGGTGATGTAGCTATTGAAAAAGGAGATAATTTAGTAACTGCTGAACATGTATTCGAAGCTAAAAAATTCGCAAGAACTCTTGAACAACAAATAGCTGATAGATCTATCATTCAAAGAAAACAATACAGTATGGTTAATGCTGAAGGTGGAAGAATAGGTCTTGTGAATGGATTGGCTGTTATTGGAGATAGAAGTGGTATAGTTTCCCCTATTGCTGCTGAAGCTGCTCCATCCCAATCTAAAAATGGTGGTCAAATAATAGCTACAGGTAAACTTGGTGAAATTGCTAAAGAATCAGTTCAAAATGTAAGCGCTTTAATTAAAAAATACACCAACAAGAATATTTCTGATTATGATATTCATGTTCAATTTATTCAAACTTACGATGGTGTTGAAGGAGATTCGGCTAGTGTATCAATAGCTACTGCAGTTATTTCTGCTGTTGAAGAAATTCCAATCGATCAAACAATTGCATTAACAGGTTCACTTAATGTACGTGGAGATGTAATGCCTATTGGTGGTGCAACTGCTAAAATTGAAGCTGCTGCTGAAGCTGGAATGAAAAAAGTATTGATTCCTAAATCTAACTTAAAAGATGTCATGCTTGAGAAAAAATATAAAGACATGATTGAAGTTATTCCAACAGAAACCTTAAGTGATGTTTTAGAAAATATTTTAATTAGTGGAAGTAAAAAAGACACTTTAATTGAAAAAATGAAAAACATTGGTTCTAAAGTAGTAGAAAAAGTTCCAAAAACATCTATTAATAATCCAACTACTAATTAGTTGGATTTAATTAATTTTTTTTAAAGCTATTTCTTTTAATTTTTTATAAAAGTTATCTTCACTTTTTTTAATTTCTCTAAATGAAGAATCAATTTTACATCCACATAAATCACAACTACCAATTATTAAATCATTGCAATCTTTTTTAATTAAAATTCCAAAGTATTCTTCTTTTAAATCACCATATTTATCAAATTCTTCTTGTGTTAGCTTAATTGAGTAATCTTCAGTGGAATATATGTCACATTCATTTAAAATTGGAATAAAAGCAAGCATTCCAAGAGTTATGAAGATGTTTTCATGATTTAATACTTTTAAAACTCGTTTTTCATAGTTGTCATTACTATTAATATCATATTTTTTTAAATCAAGGATATTATTTGTGCCAATGTAATTATCATGATAAATCACAGTAGCTACTAAATCAGGGTCGATATAATCATCACATGTAGCTCTAATATTTTTGATAGTTTTAATAATATTCATTAATAAACTCCTCGTATTTTTCACATAATGAATAGACTTTATCAATTTTAGTAATTTGTCTAAGCCAATCTATAGGAATATCATCAAAACCATAATAAATTCCTGCAAGCCCACCACAAATAGCAGCTATAGTGTCTGTATCCCCACCTAAATTAACAGCTTTTAACACTGCATCTTTGTAATTATCAGTATTTTTTAAACAATAAATTACACTTTCAAAAGTGTCAATTACGTAACCTCTACTTGATACAGTTTTGATATTGTCATTAAATATGCGATTAAAATGATGTAATTCATTTGAATTTTTATAATAACTTTTAATTTTATCACCTGCAAGTTTAACATGTTCATTAATACTTAAATCATTTTCAAGCATAGATTTAGCTATTAAGATATAAAATACACAAGATATTTTTGATCTTTCATGACTATGAGTCAATCCACTTACATTTTCAATTGTTTCATAGTCTATATCAGGAATAAAAGCTAATGGCAATATCCTCATTAGTGATCCATTTCCATTATCTCTTTCATCACCACATCCACATTCAAGAGCAGGTATTCCTTGCTTATATTTCATTAATGCATAACTTGTTGTATTTCCAAAGTCAAATGTTTCACCGTAAGGTGTGTATTTTGATTTAAAAATCCACAATGAAAACTCATGTTGTATATCTTCATAATCGATGGCTTTTTTATTAACAATACTTGCCATTGTAGCTATTGTCATAGATGAATCGTCAGAAAAAGTTCCTGGAGGTTGATTATAAGTACCATAACCTATCATATCAGTAACGGGATGTGTTTCAAGGTATTCTCTTAATTTAAATTCAACAGGAACACCTAATGCATCTCCTACAATTAATCCACAAATTCCATCTTTTACTTTCATAATTTATTTGTATGGTATTAATCATAAATTAAAATTATGATTTTAAAATCTGATGATTTTATTTTAAGGGAATGGTTAGAAAGTGATGCAGAAGATTTGTATAATTATGCTAAAAATCCAAAAATAGGTCCAATTGCAGGTTGGCCACCACATAAAAATGTTGAATATAGTTTAAATATAATTAAAACAGTATTTTCTAAAAAAGAAACATATGCAATAGTATTTAATGATGTAGCTATTGGTTGTGTTGGTCTTTTAATTCATCCTGATTGCAATCATTATTGGGGTGATGGCTCAGCAGAACTTGGGTATTGGGTTGGGGAAGAGTATTGGAATCGTGGAATTGCTACTAGAGCGTCTAAATTATTAATCAATCATGCTTTTAATGATTTAGATATTAAACAGATTTATGCAACTTATAGAAAAGACAACACTCAATCAAAAAGAGTTTTAGAGAAATTAGGTTTTAGCTATTACACGGAACTTAAAAACATTAATTATTTAGGATATGAATTTGATGAAGTAGCTGTAATTTTAAAAAAATAATATTATATATTATTTTAAATATAGTCTAATATATGACAAGGATATGTAAAAATTGCAATTTTGAAAATCAAGATTCCTATGATTTTTGTGCTAAATGTGGAAAGCCTCTTGTTGAGGATGTTCAACTTAAACAATTTTATGTTTATGATTCTGAACCAGATGTTCATAGCGGTGCATTAATATTATCTTACATTGTAACAATATTTTTTTCATGGAGTGGTTTTGTAGTAGGTTTAGTTTCTAAAAATACAGCTATGAGTGCATTTACATTCTTTGGATTTTTCATGCCTTTTTATTTACTTCAGTCAAAATCAAAGAAACTTAGATATCATGGATACATTCAATTGTTGATTTCACTTATTGGTGTAGCTTTATCATTTTACATAATTTTTCACTAGATTTTGAATTTCTTCTTTAACTAAACTAAGACATTTTTCTCCACTTTCACTAAATCTAAAATGGTCCTTGAAATATTTTCTTTTCAAGAATTTCAAAAATAGCTATGCTTTTATTCAGTTAATTCCTTTTGATTTTAGAATTTTATTAACACACTTTTCGCCACATCCATTTATAGCAATTATTTGGAATTTTTTAAGCATATAATTGTTTTTATCTTCAATATCTGCTGATGTTGAACCCATACATATTGGAATAATGTTTTATTTTCTTTTTTTAGCATCTCTAGAAGCTACTCTTCCAACTAATCCATTTGTACTCATTTACATGTGCAAGGGCTATTCTATCTACCAGAGAATCACACAATAAAAATTTTTATATTTCCAGTTAATAAATGTAGAGGTATTGCAAAAATGTTAATTCCACTATCAGCCATTGCTTGGGAAGATGCATCTCCCCTATCCATTCCTTGACCCCAATCATATTCACGAATACTATCTAGAATATCAGAACCGAATATGTCTGCTGCAGCTATGTCATTAACACTAACAATTATATGGGGTGTAAAATGATAAGTATAAGAAATTATATCTCGAGCTGCACCATAGGGGTCTTGAGGATCATTTAAATGGATATTATGTAATGTTTGACCTTCAGCATTAACGGAATCACCAGGATAAATCCAATTAAATCCTCCAATTATACTAAACTTAGCAGCCATATCAATACCAGGATCTCCTTCTGTTGTATCTTCTGCTATAAATAAAATTGGGCTTATAGCTGTAAATAATAAAAATACGATAATTATTATAGGAATTATTCCAAGTATTAACTTTCTATTTTTCATATTTTTAGATTTATAATTTAAGTATTAATAAATTAACTATACTGCTACATTACTAGAAACATCTTATTTATTTATAACTATTAATATATTTAATTATAAGATTATTCAATTAATTTTTTTTATAGGTGTTCTTGATGAGTATTAGAAGAGTATTATATAATCTTGGTATTGGTGAAAAATTTGATTGGAGGTTTTTTATTCAATCGATTATTGTAATAAGTGCACTTGTTCTGTCTGTTTGGTCTTTATATGATTATTGCACAGAGTTTGGATTTTCTTTAATTGAATTTATTTTTAAAAGACAGTTTCCTATTTTTAACATAATAAATATTATAATTCTTTTTTTATTAATTGTATGCTCCTTTTTTAATGATAAAAAAAATTATTTTTTGGACGTATTAATTCTATATGAATTATATTTAATATTGGGGATTTTTTTTGATTTAATCATGTCTTTATTAATTGCTATTTCATCATTGTTATTCGCATGTTTTTTAACTGCATTAAATAAGAAAAATTATAAAAATGCAGATTATTTTATTGTAGGAATTACAATTTTTGGGATTATTTTTTCAATTTATTCTGTGTATTTAGATAGTTGGTTATTTGATTTTAGATTTATCATGGTTCCTATTTCAATAGCTGCAACATTTTTTGTAAGATATAAAGAGTATAATTCTGAAAAATAGTACTATAAACTTTGCAATGTCGTAAACCTAAGATTTTTCTAAAAATACTTATTTTGTTATTATTATAATATTAAGTGTTTATTGTTAATACTAGGTGTTTATTTTATTAGTTTTTAATAATGAATAAATTGTTGTTTTTTCATCAATAGTGATTATTTTTGCTAGTTGTGAAGCTAAAATATCATGTCCATAATCAATTTTATACATGTTTTATTTATCAAATACAACAATTAACGCCTGATAATCCAAATTATTTAATCTTTTGAATATGTCTTTTTTAACTTGATAAAACACATTTATTGTGTATCCTATTTCTGACAATTCCTTACCTCGCGGTATTTATTCAGATGGCAGTATGATAAGTATATTGTTTGGTTTAAAAAATGTGTATTTTAATAAGTAACCGCATAATTTTTTAATAATTAGATACATAAATTTAATTGAATAAATTATTGGTGATATTGTGATTATAGGTGGTTCAGCTTCACAAGATTTAGCAGCTCAAGTAGCCCGTGAACTTGGTGAAGAATTATGTTATGTAGAAACTAAAAAATTCCCAGATGGGGAGAGATATTTACGTATTAATGGGAAAATTGAAGAGGAAGTAACCATTATCCAATCTACTGGATATCCTCAAGATGAAAACTTAATGGAATTATTATTTACAATTTCTAATCTTAAAGATTTAGGAGCTAAAAAAGTTCGTGTTGTAATTCCATATTTAGGTTATGCACGTCAAGAAAGACGTTTTAATGATGGAGAAGCAGTGTCTGCAAAAATAGTAACAAATTTAATCGAATCAGCTGGTGCAGACGAGTTTATCACGTTTAATATTCATGAAGAATGTGTTTTGGATTTTTTTAATATTAAAGCTAGAAACATTTCTGCAATGCCTGCAATAGCTGAGTATTTAAATAAAAAATATACTAAAAAATTAGGTGAAAAACCTTTAATTGTTGCTCCTGATAAAAGTGCATTTGTATTTGCCAAAGAAATTGCAGAAATCTTAGATACTGATGCCACATACCTATCGAAAGTTCGTTTTGGTCCAGATAAGGTGGAAACTAAAATTGTTGATGAGAAAGGAATGGAAGATGTTAAAAGTAAACCAGCTATTATAGTAGATGATATTATATCTACTGGTGGAACTATTGTAAATGCAATTAATATTTTAAAAGAAAATGGTGCAAAGTCCATTGATGTTTGTTGTGTTCATGCTGTTTTAGCTAATAATGGTGCTGTTAAAATATATTCTGCAGGTGCAGGTAAGATTATAGCAACAAACAGTTTATCTTCTGATACTTCAAGAATTTCATTATCTAAAAGTATTGCAAATGTTTTAAGGGAATAAAATGACAATAAATAAAGAACTAATCAAAGAAGAGCTTATAAAAATAGCAAATGATTTATTAATCAATTATTCAGAACCTGATTTTGTTGAAAATATTTCAATAATGCGTATGGGAGATGAAACTACTTTTTTAGGTTCTTTAAAAGTTTTTGATGAGAAAAACTTAAATCCAATTAAAAGCGAGTTAGAAAAACAACTTAAAAGATATGGAAAATTAACAATAAGAGATCAAAAAGTTGTTCCTTGTTGTGCTCCAAAGCATTTTCATATTAGTTTCAATATTTCTATAACCGATTAAGATTTTTATGAAAGAATTTAAACTCAATTCAGCTTATACGCCATTAGGTGACCAACCAAAAGCTATTAATTCATTAGTGGAGGGTATTAATAGAGGTATTAGGGAACAAACTCTTTTAGGTGTTACTGGTTCAGGTAAGACTTTTACTATGGCTAATGTTATTGAAAAAGTTCAAAAACCAACTCTTGTTATTTCACATAATAAAACATTAGCTGCACAATTATACGAAGAATTTAAAGAATTTTTTCCAGATAATGCAGTTGAATATTTTGTTAGTTATTATGATTATTATCAACCTGAAGCTTATGTGCCTCGTACAGATACTTTTATAGATAAGGAAGCATCTATTAATGAAGAAATAGATATGATGAGGCACTCAGCAACACAATCACTTTTATCAAGAGATGATGTTATTGTTGTTAGTAGTGTAAGTTGTATTTATGGTATTGGTTCACCTGAGGATTATGGTGAATTTGCATTTGGAATTGCAGTTGGAGATATTTATGAAAGGTCTGAGATTTTATCACGATTAGTTTTTATGCAATATGAACGTAATGATATTGAATTTGACAGAGGTCAATTTAGAGTTCGAGGAGATGTTATTGAAATAAATCCAGTTCATGGGACTCCACCTATAAGAGTCGAGCTATTTGGGGATGAAATCGATGCAATTAGTATTATTGATAAAATCACTGGTAAAAAATTAGAAAATCTTCCACGTTACATGATTTATCCTGCAAAGCATTTTGTTGTTGGACAAGATAGAATGGATGTAGCTATTAGAGATATTTCCCAAGAACTTGATGAACGTCTTAATGAACTTAATTTAGCTAATAAACTAGTTGAAGCTCAAAGATTAGAACAAAGAACACGTTTTGATATTGAAATGCTTCTTGAAATGGGATATTGTCCAGGAATTGAAAATTATTCTATGCATTTATCTGGGAGAAAATGGGGTGAAAAACCTTATTCTCTTTTAAAATACTTTCCAGACGATTTTTTAACAATCATTGATGAGTCGCACGTGACTATTCCACAAATTAGAGGCATGTATAATGGAGATAGAGCTCGTAAAGAAACATTAGTTGAATATGGTTTTAGGCTTCCTTCAGCTAAAGAAAATAGACCTTTAAGGTTTGATGAATTTGAATCTTCTGTTCAGGATGTTATTTATGTCTCAGCAACACCAGGTCCTTATGAGCTTGCAAAATCTAGAAATGTTGTTGAACAAATTATACGACCTACTGGTTTAGTGGATCCTGAAGTAATAATAAGGCCGGTTGAAGGTCAGGTTGAAGATTTACTTAGTGAAGTTCGAAAAATATCTAAGGATGAAAGAGTTTTAGTTACTACTTTAACAAAAAGAATGGCTGAAGATTTAACGGATTATTATGCAAGAATTGGTGTTAAAGTAAGGTATATGCATTCAGAAATAGATACATTAGAGAGAATTGAAATCGTGGATGATTTAAGAAGAGGAACATTCGATGTGCTTGTTGGGGTAAATTTATTAAGAGAAGGCCTTGATTTACCAGAGGTATCTCTTGTAGCCATTTTAGATGCAGATAAAGAAGGATTTTTAAGAAATCAAACATCTTTAATACAAACTATTGGAAGGGCTGCAAGAAATGTAAATGGTCGAGTAATAATGTATGTTGATGATATGACTGATTCTGTAAAAAATGCATATGATATTACACTTAAAAGACGCCGGCTACAAATGAAATACAATGAAGAACATGGAATTACACCTAAATCAACTAAAAGGACTTTAAAAGAAAAAACTTCAGAAAATACTAAATATGATGGTGCAATTAGTGATGTATCTAAAATACCAAAAGATGAGCTTAAATTATTAATTAATGACTTAGAGCAAGATATGAAAGATGCAGCTTCTAGACTTGATTTTGAACGGGCTGCTGATTTAAGAAATAAATTATTTGCTCTTCGTGGTATGGATAAAGAATAATTTGACTTAATTATAAATTACTTTTCATTCGCTCTTATTAAAACTTTATATGATATGATGTCATAATATTAATATTATTATATTTTATTGGGGGAGATTATCATGGCAGAAGATAAAAAACAAATTGTCATTAAAGGTGCACGTGAACATAATCTACAAAATATTGATGTTTGCGTACCTCGTGATGAATTTATTGTAGTTACAGGTTTAAGTGGATCTGGTAAGTCTTCTCTTGCTTTTGATACTATTTATGCTGAAGGACAGCGTAGATATGTTGAATCATTATCAGCTTATGCAAGACAATTTTTAGGACAAATGAAAAAACCAGAAATGGATTATATAGAGGGTTTATCTCCAGCTATTTCAATTGATCAAAAAACAACAAGAGAAAATCCAAGATCTACTGTTGGAACAATTACTGAGGTTTATGATTATTTAAGATTACTTTTTGCACGAATTGGAGTTCCCCACTGTCCTAATTGTGGTAAAGAAATATCTAATCAGACTATTGGTCAAATTGGAGATAATATTATCGAAGAAGGTGAAGGATTAAAAATTCATATTCTCTCTCCAGTGGTTCGTGATAAAAAAGGACAACACAAAGATGTATTAGAAGATTTAAGAAATAAAGGATTCATCCGTGTAAGAGTTGATGGGGAAATTAAGCAATTAGATGAAGATATTAAACTTGCAAAAACCTATAGGCATAGTATAGATGTTGTAGTAGATAGGCTTAAAATTAGAAAAGGCGTTGACTTTAAAAGGAGACTTGTTGATTCTCTTGAAACTGCATCTGAGTTTAGTGATGGTTTAATCACTGTTTTATTTTCAGGCAAAGAAGAATATGAAAAAAAATATTCAGAACATTTTGCTTGTGTTGATTGTGGATTAAACTTTGAAGAATTATCTCCTAGAATGTTTTCTTTCAATGCTCCTCAAGGAGCTTGTCCTGAATGTAATGGTATTGGTTCTAAAATGGAGATGGATCCGGATTTAATAGTTCCAAATAGGAATTTAAGTTTAAATGAAGGAGCTATTGCTCCATGGGCTAGCTCAACTAAAAAAGAAAATTATTACTATCAAATGCTCGAAGCAGTATCTAATCATTTCAAATTCAGTATGGACACTCCATTTAATGAATTATCAAGCAAACACCAAACCATATTACTATATGGTTGTGATGATAAAATTCCATTTTCATTTAAACGTAGAAATAAATCATATATGGTTAATCGTAAATTTGAAGGTGTTATTCCAAGAATGGAGAGATTATACTTTGAAACAAAATCAAACTATTCAAGAAAATATATCTCAAAATTTATGAGTGATAGAAAATGTCATGTTTGTGATGGTAAGAGATTACGTCCAGAAGCATTAGCAGTTACTGTTGGTGGAAAATCAATTGCTGATGTTTGTGATTTATCACTTAAAGATTCATATAAATTTTTCCAAGAATTAAAACTTACCGATAGGGAAATATTCATTGCTAAAGAAGTTTTAAAAGAAATAAATGCTCGTTTAAGATTTTTAGTTGATGTAGGATTAGATTACTTGTCAATGTCTAGATCTTCAGGTACATTATCTGGCGGTGAAGCTCAAAGGATTAGACTAGCTACTCAAATAGGTTCAGGTTTAGTAGGAGTATTATATATTTTAGATGAACCAAGTATAGGACTTCATCAAAGAGATAATGTTAAGCTTATTAAAACACTAAAAAGACTTAAAGATTTAGGAAATACATTAGTTGTTGTAGAACATGATGAAGAAACAATATTATCTGCTGATTATGTTGTAGATATTGGTCCTGGAGCAGGAGAACATGGTGGTAAAATTGTAGCTCAGGGAACACCAAAAGAAATCATGGAAACTCCAGAGTCTATTACTGGCCAATATATATCTAGAAAACTAAAAATTAATGTTCCTAAAACTCGCCGTGAAGGAAATGGTAATTTTATTAAAATAGTTGGAGCAAAACAAAATAATTTAAAAGATATTGATGTTGAAATTCCATTGGGTAAATTTACTTGTGTTACAGGTGTAAGTGGTTCTGGTAAAAGTAGCTTAATTAATGAAATATTATATAAGGGAATTCATGGTAAATTTGCTCGTAAATTTACTTTTGCAGGAAAATATGATGAGATTGAAGGAACTGAGAATATTGATAAAATCATAGCTATTGATCAAAAACCAATTGGTAGAACTCCAAGATCTAACCCTGCTACATATACAGGAGTGTTTACAGATATTCGTGATTTATTTGCACAAACTCCAGAAGCTAAAGCAAGAGGATATAAGCCTGGAAGATTTAGTTTTAATGTAAAAGGTGGAAGATGCGAAGCTTGTTCTGGTGATGGAATTGTACAAATTGAAATGCACTTTTTAGCTGATGTATATGTTCCATGTGAAGTGTGTGGTGGTAAACGATACAATGAAGAGACTTTAGATATTAGATATAAAGGTAAAAATATCTATGAAGTTTTAGAAATGACAGTTGAAGAAGCTTTAGAATTCTTTGAACATATTCCAAAAATTAATAAGAAATTACAAACCTTATACGATGTAGGGTTAGGTTACATGAAAATAGGACAACCTGCTACAACATTGTCAGGTGGTGAAGCTCAAAGAATTAAATTAGCTAAAGAATTATCAAGAACAAGTACTGGTAAAACATTGTATATTTTAGATGAACCAACTACTGGGCTTCATTTTGATGATATTAAAAAGCTTTTAGAAGTTTTAGCTCGCCTAACCGATGCAGGTAATTCTGTTGTTGTAATTGAACATAATTTAGATGTAATTAAAACAGCAGATCATATTATTGATTTAGGTCCTGAAGGAGGAGATGGTGGAGGTCAAGTAATAGCTAGTGGAACTCCAGAAGAAATTGCTAAAAGTGGTACTTATACTGGTCAATTTTTAGAAAAGATTTTAAATGAAAATATAACTCCTTATGCAAAAGAGTTAATTGACATAAAAGTTTCCAAGTAAATTTATTATTTTATTAATATTTTTAATAAACTTTTTAAAATTTGTTTATTAAAATTTCTTTTTTTTTAAAATATTTTTATTCTTTTTTGTTAAAAACATATCAATAAAGTTATTAATTAATATTGATAAACTATTTTATAGTGGTGATACTATGAGAGAGTTATATGAAAAAATGATTTCAGAGGCTATGGCTGCTCAAAAAGCAGACATTGAGGTAATCTCAAAAAACAGGTATAACAGCTTTAAAATCAGTGATGCTAAACCATATGCTGATGCTGTTTCAAAGATGAAAGCACTAGATATTCAAGCAGAGTCTGTAATAAATTTGCACAAAAAATCTGTTGAAAGTCATTTCGATGTATTATCTTCAATAACTGATACTATTGTATCTGAAGATGATCCATTTATTGAACATTTCCAAACTCCTCCAGTTTTAGAAATTTTATGTGAGGAAGATGGTAAATTTGCAGATAGTATAGATAAATTTGTACAGGCTATAGCGGATTGTGAAGCTTTAATAGCTCGTGAATCAATTAGAAGATATGGTGGTTTTTATGGACCTACTTGTGTAGTGGATTTTGCTTTAATGCCAGGAAGTACTAGTAATGTTGTAAATCAAATTTTACAAAAAACTGATATTCCACTCCTCCATAAACAAGCTATTTTATCTGCTAAATCATGGGGTATGAATACATCTTATGGTATAGGCGATGTATTTGCTAATGCCATAGAATCTGGTGCAACTGCAAGTGAAGCAACAGAAAAAGAAATAGCTATATTACAAGACATCTATAAAAATTCTATCGAAGCTCAAGGGAAATTAATGGATGATTCAAAGCATTCTTCTTTTGATGTAAGAGATTATATGAACAAATATAAAAAGAAAATGACTTCTACAGTAAAATCTGCAATGGATGATGAAGTGCACTATGGAAATATTGTAACTGTACCAGCATACTGTGTTGGAGATATTGGGCATCATATTGGTCAATCTACTTATAATATGTGTAAAGATGATGTTACCCTTGCAATTGTACAAACAGTTGCTGAGGTTATTGAAAGTTCTTTAACAAACAATTTAGACAATTATAAGCATGCATTTAATGTATTAAGTTTAGCTACTGGTTCAGCTGCTTGTGCATCAGAATATATTTTAGAATTAGATGGATTTAATGCACCAATGGTGGTTGATTTATTATCTAAAAGATACCATAACTATGTTCAATTATATCCTACAAGAGGAGCAGCTGCTGAGTTACACAATTGTGACTTTATGGATATGATTTACAGAGGATTTAATGCAATCTCAGATGCCCGTAAATATAGGGCTGGTTTAAAAACAGATTTAGTTCCAAAAATCAGTGATTTGGATGTTGATTTAGGTCCTATTTTAGAAAATGAAATAATTATGAATCCACAAAGATACACCTATCCTGCATGTGCTATAACAGTTAGATTCTCATCTCTTATGAGATTAGCTGATTATCCTTGTTTACTTACTTCAGAACCTATTACAGCTACTATGATGACTAATGTTATTGCATTAGATAAAAATCTTCCAGGTTCTCCAGTAAGGGGTTGTAAAAATTGTGCAGCATCTTCATTAGTAGATAATAAACATGAATACTGTCAATGGAGAGAAGCTGTTTAATTAAGGGGTAACTATGACTTGCAATATTCAAAAAAAGTTTCTTGCTGAACTTTTAGGAACATTCTTTTTAGTATTTTTTGGAACAGGTTCTGCAGTTGTAACTTTGCTGATTTCAGATTCAATAAATCCCAATAATGTAGGTATTGGAATTTTAGGAGGTCTTGGAGACTGGATTGCAATAGCTTTAGTATTTGGTTTAACTGTAATGGTTTGTATTTATTTATTTGGAAAAATTTCCGGTGCTCATTTAAATCCTGCAGTAACAATAGGATTATTAGTTTCTAAAAATATAAACTTAATTGATAGTTTGTATTATATTATAGGACAAGTTATTGGAGCATGTTTAGGAAGTTTAGCATTGTATTTATGTTTAGGTGCTCCTGCAGTTCTTATTGGAGGTTTAGGAGCAACTGCACCTGGATTAGGCGTAAGTTATCTTCAAGCAATGTTTGCTGAATTTTTAGGAACATTCTTCTTGGTAATAGTTGTTATGGGTGTTGCTATTGATAAAAAAGCAGAACCTGGTTTTGCAGGTATTTCAATTGGAATGACTGTAACAGCTGTTATTGCTGTTTTAGGGGCATTTACTGGTGCTTCAATTAATCCAGCTCGTACTTTTGGTCCCTATTTTATGGATATGCTTTTAGGCGGTGCTAATTTATGGATTTTCTTCCCAATTTATTTAATTGGCCCTATTTTAGGTGGAATTTGTGCTGCTTTAGTATATCAATATCTAGCTAAAGGTACAGATGTTTGTGAACTTCCACAACCATTTAGAGAATAAATTTAAAGGGTATTTTTACCCTTCTTTTTTTTTATTGATAAAGTATTTATTTAATGCATGATAATATTAGTTAAGAGGAGATTTAATGAACTTTGATATTAAAGAAGCATTTTTAATTTTTGTCCGTGGAATTCTTATGGGTTCTGCTGATATTGTTCCTGGCGTGTCTGGTGGAACAATAGCTTTAATTACAGGAATTTATGCACATTTAGTAGGTGCAATTAGTAAAATCCGATTTGGATTTTTAAAACCACTATTAAAACTTGACTTAACAGGTTTTTGGGATAAGCTACTTGAAGAAATTGATTTCAAATTTTTTATACCTTTAGGATTAGGTATTGCATGTGCTTTACTTTCACTTTCTAGTTTTATTACATATTGTATGGATTTTCATGCCGCTTTAACATATTCATTTTTTTTAGGATTAATTATTGCTTCTGCGTATATCTTATTTAAAAAATTAGATCAAATTACAATTAAAAACGTTCTTTTTGCCTTTTTAGGATTTATTTCAGCATATATTTTTGTGAGCATAAATCCTATTGCAGCTAATCATTCCCTTCCAGTCTTATTTGTTTCAGGCCTTATTGCAGTTTGTGCAATGATTTTACCAGGAATCTCTGGATCATTTCTTTTAGTCTTATTGGGACAGTATAAATACATGTTAAATGCTCTTCGCGAAGTACATTTAAGTGAAATTATAGTATTTTTAGTGGGAGCAGTTATTGGAATTTTGGGGTTTTCAAAAATTTTAAATTTCTTGGTTAAAAATCATGAAGAAATAACAATGGCATTTCTCATTGGAATAATGCTTGGTACATTAAAAATACCCGCTTCTGTTGTAGTATCATCTGTTAGTGGTATTTTTTCCGCTTTCACATGTCTTATTATAGCTATTATAGCATTTGTAATTATAATTATACTTGAAACTAAATTCGATTAAAATTTGTTTTTTAGTACATAAATTAATTAATGTATATGTTAGATACCATTTATGCATTAAAAATTTATTAACAATTAAAAATAAAATATATAACAATGTTAGTTTTAAAAAAAGTTAAAAAACAGTGGAGATTATATCCAATTGGTTCACCAAAAGGGGCTTTAAATACAAAAAGAGAAGTTGAATATGTTGGAACTATTAAATTTAAAAGTGATGGTGAATCAATAAATATCACTCGTTTTATAGCTGATTATAATTATAATGATAATTCTACTTTAAATGAAAAATTAATTCCTCCTCAGGAAGTAATAAAACTTTTAAGAAGCCAAGCAGTTTTTTTGGCATCAAAAGATGAAAAAATTGAAGAATATCTTGAATCATTAAATATTAAAGTAAGGCACACAAAAGTTTGTGATTTTTGTGCTTTTGATGGAAATATTACAATTGTCAACTCTGATTTTTCATATAATTTTAATAATCAATTAATTTGTAAAGATTGTGCTCTTGATACAATAAAACAAGAAATTAACTTACAAGGTTTTGATAAAAAAATTTTTAGAAATCTTAAAAGAATTTTAGAAAAAACCCATAGTTTAGAAAAAACTTTATCCGTAATTTCACCAAAATTCGACCCACTAAAAAATAAAGATTTAACATTATTTGATAAAACAACTAAAAAATCACGATATAAAATACCAAAAGCAGATATGAAACGTCTTAAAATTCCAAAAAACTTTAAAAAAGTTTTAATTGAATCAGGAAATACTAAACTACTTCCAGTTCAATATTTATCAATTAAAGAAGGGCTTTTAAAAGGTGAAGATCTTTTAGTTGTAAGTGCTACTGGAAGTGGAAAAACTCTTGTTGGAGAACTTGCAGGAATCAGACAAGCTCTTAAAGGTGAAAAATTTATATTTCTAACTCCATTAGTTGCACTAGCAAATCAAAAGTATCGTGATTTTAAAAAGAAATATTCAAAATTAGGATTAAAAGTAGCTATTAAAGTTGGAAGGAATAGAGTTAAAGCAAAAGGAGAACTAAACTTACCTGATAGTGATGTTAAAAAAGCAGATATTGTAGTTGCTACTTATGAAGGAATCGATTATTTACTTAGATTGGGTAATTTTAAAAGCTTATCTAAGTTAGGTGTTGTATTAATAGATGAAATTCATATGATTGATGATGAGGATAGAGGTACTAGATTAAATGGATTAATAAAACGTTTAAAGAAGTTATATCCTCAAACACAAATCATTGGATTGTCAGCTACTGTTAAAAATCCCCAATTCTTAGCAGATGAATTTAATATGAAATTAGTTCAATATGATAATCGTCCAGTTCCATTAGAAAGGCATTTAGTTTATATTAGAAATGAGTCTCAAAAACGTCATTTAATCAGAAAGCTAGTTCAAAAAGAATTTAATACAAAATCGAAAAAAGGTTTTAGAGGACAAACTATAATATTTACAAATTCAAGACGTAAAACTCATCAAATAGCTAATTATTTACAAGATAAAAAAGTTAAAGTCGCAGCATATCATGCAGGATTATCTTACTATAAAAAAGAAAAAATAGAAAAAGATTTTGACAAGGGAAAGTTATCCGTAGTTGTTACAACAGCAGCTCTAGCAGCAGGAGTTGATTTTCCAGCATCACAAGTAATATTTGATTCTCTTATAATGGGAAATAACTGGATTAATTATAATGAATTTTCACAAATGTTAGGACGGGCAGGCAGACCATCTTATCATGATAGAGGAATAGTATACTTGCTTCCAGAAATTAAAAACGATTTCATGGGAGAATCTGAAGAATCAAAAGCATTAGATTTACTTGAAAGTAATAATGAAGATGTATATATAGAATACGATGAAGAAAGCTCATATGAACAAATTTTAGCAGATATTTCATCTAAATCTATTAAAACAATAAAAGATTTAAATGATTATTATAAAAAGATTGATGTTCCAATAAGTATTAAAGTAGCTATTGATGAGTTGAAAAATTTAGGAATGATTAATCGAGTTTCAAATCAACTTAAAATAACTGACTATGGAAAAGCTACTTCAATATCTTTTTTATCAATTGAAAATGCAGAATTTATTCGTGATGCATTATTTGATAAGAATTATTTAAAAAATCATGTTAGATTGTCACCAATATATAAAAATAAAGATAAATATGACAAACTAAAAGTAAAAATCTTAGCAATGGCTCTTGACTTAGAACTATTTGAAAACGTATATTTATCTAGTGTAGTTCACAATCAAATAGCTAATGCACTAAAAATTAAATTCTCAACAAGATTATTTGCGGATTCTACATTAGATATTATTTCATCAGGAGAAGCTATTGACAAAATAGATTCTAAATTTAAAGAGGCTTTAATAGCTATTCAAAGTGATTATTTAAGATGTAAATGTGCTGAAAGACCATTTTGTGGGTGTCTTCAATTAGGAATATCTGAATTTATTATTCATGAACGTTTAAAAGGAAAAGATCCATTAGATATTTCAAATAAACTTTTTAGAAAATATCAAATTCAGGTTTATCTTGGAGATATATTTTCATGGCTAGATAATTTTATTAAAAATTTGGATGCAATTAAAAGAATTGCAGAATCATTTAACAAAATTAATATTGTTAAAAAAACTAATTATTTGATTAGAAAAGTAGAAAATGGGTGAGACAATGACACATCCTCATAAAGATGTAATTGCAAATATGAACGAAATTGGAAGTCTAGTTGGAATAATTGAAGACTCAAAAATAAATTATATAAGGGGCAATTTATCTATTCACTTACATGAAAGTCAAATAAAACTCCTAAAAAGAGTTTTCAAGCATGAAAAGCCTCACCATAAAAAGGTTAGAGCTCGTCAGTATGCAAAGTTAGGTGAAGAAACATCTCATTTTAAAATCCATAAAAAACTATATTTAAAAAATTACTCTAAATTAGCTAAAAAAGGTTTAGTTGAAATTATCAATGAAGATTTTGAATATGAACTTCCATATGATGTAATTTTAACAGATAAAGGGAGAACAATTTTAGATGAAATTTATAAATTAGAAAAAGATTGGCAGGATATTATTGGATGTGATGAAAACACATTAGAAGTCTTACAATCTCTAGCTTTAAATTCATTTGAGATATCTTACAAATTTAAAAAATCACAAAACTTTATTTTTTAAATAAAGCTTTGATTTTAGTATTTATCATTTTAAATAATTATTTTTAATATTTTATCTTTAAATAAAGCTTTTTTCATTTTAAAAGTTTTTATTATTAAAAATAACATTGTTTAACAGATTAAATTACTCTTCTTTTATCATTATATTTTTTTTATAGCTTTTACTGTTTTTTTTTAAAATATTATTTATTATTTTTGTTCTTTCATGATTTAACAATCAATTTTAATATATTATTCCAAATATCATGTAAATTTCTGTTTTCGTTATAAAATTTACAGTATCATTTAGCAAAGTATTTATATTATAATGATATATATAAATTGTGTATAAATAATGTTCATTAAGTTTTTATGCGGGAGGTATTTAATAAACTTTTTATTATTTTGAAGTAACTTTGATATTCATTAATGATTATATTAATGAAGAGTATGTATAATATTTGTTTAAAATAATTGTAAATAAACATGGAATATATAATTTTTATTCTATGATTATTGATTAAATTAATAGTATATTTAAGCTGTTGAAATTAAAAATTTATAGAAAAATTATGTTGGGACTGTCAATTTGTTAGCTCTTGTTTTCGTTTTTCGATCCAGCCATCTTTTTGGTGCATTATTTGATTGAATATTCCTTCTAATGTTCTGAATTTCTTTTTGTGTGCTTTGGGCATTGTATTTCC